>NZ_RZRW01000068.1:0-15959 GCF_003998745.1 Mesorhizobium sp. M7A.F.Ca.US.014.04.1.1
AGGCTGCTCTGCCCGGCGGCGGGAGGCGTGTTGGTGCCGGCAAGCGAAAGCTTCTCCGGCCGCAGCAGGACCACCGGTTTGCTGCCGCTGGCGAGCTTGCCGTTGGCCACGATCTTCTGGCCGGCGATCGTCAGGCTGGTTTCGTTTCCGGACGTCAGGGCGGTGCCACGCAAACTGGTCGATTCGCCGATGAACTTGGCCACGAACAGGGTCGTCGGCTCGTCGTAGAGCTGGCGGCCGGTTCCGACCTGTTCGATGCGGCCCTGATTGAAGACGGCGATGCGGTCGGACAGGACCAGCGCTTCTTCTTGGTCGTGCGTCACATAGACGAAGGTGGTGCCGAGTTCGCGGTGGATGCGCTTGATCTCCAGCTGCAGCCATTCGCGCAGTTTCTTGTCGAGCGCGCCGAGCGGTTCGTCCATCAACAGCAGCGGCGGATCGAAGACGATGGCGCGCGCCAGCGCCACGCGCTGCTGCTGGCCGCCGGAAAGTTCGGAGGGATAGCGATGCGCGAAGTCGGCCATCTTGACCATGTCCAGCGCGCGCACGACGAGACGGTCGCGCGCCTGCTTGTCCATGCCGCGCAAGGTGAGGGGATAGGCGACGTTCTTGCCGACCGTCATATGCGGAAACAGCGCGTAGTGCTGGAAGACAACGCCGATGTTGCGCTTGTGCGCCGGCAGGGCGACGATGCTTTTGCCGCCAACGGCGAGGTCGCCGGAGGTGAGGTCGGTGAAGCCCGCGACGACGTTGAGCGTCGTGGTCTTGCCCGAGCCGCTGGGGCCGAGCAGCGTCATGAACTCGCCCGGCTCGATATGCAGGCTGACATCGTCGAGTGCGGTGAAATTGCCGTAGCGCTTGGTTGCGCACTTGATGTCGATGGCCGCGCCGCGTTTCCTCGCAGTCATCTCAACTCCTCGTCGATTTCGAGCTGATGATCAGCCCGGCGCTGATGATCAGCGTCGTGGCAATGAAGATGATGGTTCCGACGGCCGTCACCGTCGGATCGGCGTCGCGGGTGATGCTGGTGAAGATCTGCACCGGCAAGGTCTTCAGGTAGGGACTGGTGATGAACAGCGCGACGATGATCTCATCGAAGGAGGTGACGAAGGCAAACAAAAGCCCGGACAGGATGCCGGGCGCGATCAGCGGCAAGGTCACGGTGCGGAATGTGGTGAAGCGGTTGGCGCCGAGACTTGCCGCCGCCGTCTCCAGCCGCGCGTCGAAGACTTCGAGGCTTGCCGACACGGCGATGATGACGAAGGGGATCGCCAGCATCGTATGTGCGATGACGAAGCCGGTGGTGGTGCCGACGAGCTGGTAGTCGAGATAGACGGCGTAGATGCCGATGGCCAGCACCACGCCGGGCACGATCATCGGCGTGATCAGGATGGCGCGCAGCAGGCCGGCGCCGGAATGTTTCATGCGGCTGAGGCCGAGCGACGCCAGCGTGCCGATCAGCGTGGCGGCGACGGCGACGAGGCCCGCGACCCTCAGCGAATTGAAGAAGCTCGACAGCCAATCGGGGTTGGTGAAGAAATTCTCGTACCATTGCCAGGAGAAGCCGGACGGCGGGAAAGCGAGCGACTTCTTCTCGTTGAATGACATCGGGATGATGACCAGCGTCGGCATCACCAGCCAGACGGCGACCAGCAGGCAGAACAGACCGAGCAGAAGGCGGGATGGTGCCAGTCTCATGATCTGGACGCCTGCTTGTGGCGCTGGCGCATCAGCGGGGCGGCGAGCGCTAGAAGCACGAAGGTCGCGACCAGCAGCACGACGCCCATGGCGCCGCCGCGGCCCCAGTTGAGCAGGCTGAGCACCTGGCTCTGCACCAGCGTCGACAGCATGGTGCTGCGCGGGCCGCCGAGCAGGGCAGGCGTGATGTAGAAGCCGAGCGACAGGATGAAGACGATGATGGCGCCGGCGAAAACGCCGGGCAGCGACAGCGGCAGATAGATTTGCAGGAAGGCGCGTGCCGGGCGCGCACCAAGGCTGCGCGCCGCCTGCACGAGGCGCAGATCGATGCCGCGCATGACCGAATAGAGCGGCAGGATCATGAACGGCAGCAGCACCTGCGCCATGCCGATGACGACGCCGGTCTGCGTGCGGATCAGCTTCACGCCGTCAAAGCCGAGCAGCCTGATGACCGAATTGATGATGCCGGAATCCTGCAGCAGGATGACCCAGGCCAGGGTGCGCACCACGCCGCTGACCCAGAACGGCACCAAAACGCACAGGATGAGGACCAGCCGCAGGCGCGGTCCGACCGCCGTCATGAGATAGGCATAGGGGTAGGCGGCGATGACGCAAACGATGGTGACCCAGGCTGCGATGGAAAAGGTGCGCCACAGGACGGTGACATTCACCGGGGTGGAAAAGAACCAGGCATAGTTCTGCAAGCCCCAAGATGGGTCCGAGAAGCTGCGCAGCGTGACGGTCAGCAAGGGATAGCCCATCGCGGCGATGAGCAAAGCCAAGGCGGGCATCGCCAGCAGCGAAGGATAGGCAGCAAGGCGCGGGCGCCGCTGCGGCGCCCGCACGGCACCTGGCGGCCGAGGATGATCACCCCCGGCCGTCGGCGTATGCGATGTCTGGCTCACGCCGTCACCTCAGCGGTAGCCGGCTCAGTTGCCGGCCATCAGCGCTGTCCACTTGTCGGACGCGGCGGCGAAGTTGGCGACCCAGAACTTGATGTTCTGCTGATAGCCGAGCTTGGCGTGGTCCGGCGTGTTGGTCAGAAAGGCGGCGACGGATGCGTCGACCTTCGGCTGTGCCTCGTTGTTGATCGGCGAGTAGGAGGTCTGCTCGGTCAGGATCTCCTGCGACTTCTTGCCGAGATAGGCGTTGATCAGCGCGTAGGAAGCGTCGGTGTCCTTGGCGCCGACCGGGATGGTCAGCTGGTCCATGACGACCAGCCAGTCCTTCCACACCGGCGTGTAGGCAGCGCCGTTCTTGACCGCCGTCATGGCGCGGCCGGTCCACATGATGATCATGTCGGCCTCGCCGGATTCGGCGAGCTGCTGGGATTCTGCGCCCGTCTTCCAGAAGATCGTGTCGGGACCGATCGCCTTGATCTTGGCGATGCCCTTGTCGATATCGGCCGGCGTCATGGCGTCGACCTTGCCGCCGTCTGCCAGGATGGCCTGTTCGATCAGGCCGCCGAGCGGGCTGCCGCTGCCGTCGATGGCGCGGGTGCCGGGAAATTTCGCGGTGTCGAAGAAGTCCTTCCAGTCCTTCGGCGGATTGTCCTTGTACGTGTCGTTCTTGTACATCAGGACCATGCCGTAGTTCATCGCCGGCACGCTGCACTCGCCGACCTGTCCGGGCGGGATGTGCGAGATGTCGAGCTTGGTCAAATCCAGCTTCTGGAACAGTTTTCCGCAATGCACGAAGGGCGGAAAATCGTCCGTATCGACGACATCCCAGGTCACATTGCCTGATTCGACCTGCGCCTGGAGCTTGGCGATTTCGGTCGGCCCATCATTCAAAAGCTTGACGCCGCTCTTGTCGACGAATTCCTTGAGGGCGGCGACCTGGCCGTCCTGGTAGATGCCGCCATAGGAGACGAAGGTCAGCGTCTTTCCCTTCAGCGAGCCGTCCACCACGGTCCCGGCCGGCGGCGCGTTCTGCGCGTGAGCGGCGGCCGCAAGCAAGGCCAGTGCGGCGGCGCCGACGAACCCGGCCAATCTTGATCTGCTTCCCATTTTCTAACCCTCCGATGGCTCGCTGTTTGATTTTGGTAGGCCGGGCGCGAGCGTTTTCCGGGCTACATATTGGTCGAGGTCGACGGCGCCGCTGGTCGGCGGCGCAATGATCCACAGCACTTCGGCCACCGTATCGCCGACATTGATCGTCCGGTGGGGCGTCGAGGTCGAATATTCGATGCTATCGCCCTCTTCGAGGGTGAAGCTCTCCTCGCCGAGCGTCAGTTGCACGCGTCCGCGCAGCACGAGGAACATCTCGCTCGCGTTGCCGTGCGTGTAGGGCACGTCGCCGGTCGAGCCGCCGACGGCGAACTCGCCGCAATAGACTTCCATCTCGCGGATCGGCCGGCGCGACAGCAGCGTCTTGCGGTAGCCTTCGCTGGTCGGCAGCGCCGGCCGCTCGCTGCGTGTCAGCACCGCGTGCGGCGACACTTCGCATTCGTCGAAAAGATCGGCGAGGCTGATGCCGAGCGCATTGGCAATCAGCATCAGCGTGCTGGTGTTGGCGCCGGAAAGGCCGCGCTCGAGCTGGCTTAGGAAACTGGCGGTGGTGCCGATCATGTCGCCGAGCTGGCGCAGCGTCAGGCGCCGCGTGGTGCGATAGGCCTTGATCCGATCGCCCAATACCGTCGAGCGGCGCGCTTCGGCGCTGGTCGCGGCATTGTCGTTGAGTGCGTGATCCGCAGCGATTTTCATGGCGATCTCAGGGTTCACTTAACATGCTATTAAGTGGGGCGTCCTGGCAAGCGGATTCGCCTGGTCACCTGAAAATCATTGATGGACCTGCAGAGGGCATGATCGGCCGACCGGCAACCCGGTTCAGCTCGATCACTGGATCATGAAGCGCGAACTGAATGGCAGGCTTGCCGCGCCGACGGCCTTCGGGCTGATGGTGACGCGCGCCGGCAGCGCTTCGATGCCGGGGAATTCCCGGCCGATGTCGTCGCACAAGGCCTCGGCAATCTTTTGCGGCGCATAGCTGGACAGGACGACCGTCCTGAACTCGACAAACTGGGTCAGCGCGGAGATCGACGCTTTCAGGCGGTCGGAACACTCGCCCAGCCATGCGCTGTAGGCCTCGCCCAGATCGGGCCACTCAGGGCTGCTGCTCCAGATGATTTCGGACGGGCGCCCGCGCATGGCCAGTTCGCTCTCCAGGCGCATCAGGCCGTGATCGAAGCTGGCGCTGGAGTTTCCCTTGTAGATCTGGTGGTTGAGGATGAGCCTGCTCTGCAGCCGTGCTCCGAGATAGAAGAACAGATAATCGTTGAGCGGCTTTGCGACGCCGAACATACTCTCGCCGCCGGCCGCAGCGGTGATGTCGTTCTGCACGAAAACGGGCAGCTTGATCTGTTCCTCGATCTCGGCCTGCAAGGCCTTGAGCGAGGTGCTCGATCCGTTGCGGGTTGCAGCCATCGTGTCGACATCGTCGGGAACCGCCAGGCCGATGCCGGCAACCCGGCTGCGCGCCTCGACCGGCAGGCTGGTCATGGCTTGCCCGATCGCGCCGAACAGATCGCTGCTTTGCGGAAACGGATTGGCTTCATCCGCCGGCAACTGCGTGTGGAAGCGCACCGTGCCGATGAAGTCGATGAGCGCGATGTCGATCCTGCGCCGGCTGAAGCCGACGCCAACCGCATAGGCGCCCTCCGGGTTGAGTGAAAGCGGGATCGTCGGCGGCCCGACGCGGCCGCGCTGCGCCTCGCCCTGCGAGACCAGGCCCTCCTGCTCGAGCGAGCGAACGATGACTGAAGCCGTCTGCGCCGACAGGCCGGTCTTCTCGCCGATTTCCATCCGCGAAATGCCTTCGTTCTGAAGCAGCAGGGACAGCACCAGCCGCTCGTTGTAGCTGCGGACGCTCAATGCATTCAGCCCGCTCGCACGATCGGCGATGCGCAAGGGATTGGGTGGTGCGAATCTCATGTCAGGCAAAGGTCGCCCCGTCGGTAAGAGCGCGTTGCCTGGCGGCGGTATGGTTGCTCATGTCGAGCGGCTCCAGCCGATGGCATCGACCGCGCGGGCGAGCGCGGTGCCCAGCAATCTGTGCGCCTCGGCATCGATGTGAAAGCCGTCCGCCTCGCTGCACGACACCACCGAGCCGGCATCGAAAAAGTGCAGTTCGAGCGAGTCCGCCAGAACCTCGAACTCGAGCGCGAGCAGGCGCGATTTCTCCGGCGCGCCGGCGAATATGGACTTCCATTCCTTGACGTCGTCCTGCATCGGCGGTGGCGCCACGATCATGATCTCGGGCGTCGAGCCGCCCGGACCTGGCGCCAGCTCCTTGATGTCGTAGACGAGGCAGCCGATCCCCATCGCCACTTCCGACGGCGGCTTGTTGAAGCGGATCTTCAGATCGTTGGTGCCGAGCATGATGATGACGAGGTCGAGCGTCGCATGGCTCTGCAGGCAAGGACGAAGATAGGTTCGGCCGTTCTTGTGGGCGCCCTCGATCGGGTCGTCGTGGACGGTGGTGCGGCCGCTCAACCCCTCCTCGATGACATACCAGTCAGGGCCCAGCTGAGAACGCAATATGCCCGGCCAGCGTTCACCCGGACCATAGCGCTCGAGCGGCCCCCTGCCGGGGATCTGGCCGTGCGTGTTGGAGTCGCCGTAGCACAAGACTGATCGCATGTTTTTCCCGCCGGGACAGACTGCGCGCCGAAGCCGGCGAGCGCCATTCATGATGGATAGTGGAGCGGCGAAAGGCAAGCAAGGGAATAGTCATTCAACCTGACTAACTATTGACAGGGCGAATCCGCTGTGCTTCTAAAGTGCCCGGAGGAGTTCTCGACCGTCATCATCGTCCAGCAGAAGTTGGGCTTCGACACGCATGTGTTCGGGGGCGGGAGAATTGCGCGCATCGGTCGGTTTGTGACGGGGGCATGCATTGGGAGAGCGTCTCGTGGCCATACGAATTTGTAGGCCGGAGCAACCACAAGGAGGAGTGTTCAATGTTAGGATTGCTGAAAACCGTCGGCCTGGGGATGCTCGTTGCGTCCACGCTTGCCGTGACGTCCCTGGCGCATGCGCAAGACGTCAAGCTGATGGACGGCGTGGCGCCGCGCCCCGACGACACGCGCATGACCGCCGCCGGTGCGTTCAAGAAGGACCCGCCCTGGGTCATCGGCATGAGCGACTTCGGTGTCAACGCAAACACCTGGACGGTGCAGGTGGCGCATGAGGCGGAGAACGCCGCGGCCAAGGACAAGCGCATCTCGAAATTCATCCTGCTCGATGCCGGCTTCGACCAGAAGAAGCAGGTGGCCGATATCGAGGACCTGATCGCACAGCATGTCGACGCCATCATCGTTCAACCGGTGACCAGCACGTCGGCCAATGCCAGCATCGCCAAGGCGGTCGCCGCCGGCATCCCGGTCATCCTTCACACCGGGCGTATCGATTCCGACGCCTACACCACCGAAATCCAGGGCGGCGCCGAGCACTTCGGCAAGGTCATGGGCGACTGGCTGGTGAAGACCGTCGGCGACAACGGCAAGATCTGGGTCCTGCGTGGCCTGGCCGGCCATCCGGAAGACACCAACCGCTATAACGGCCTCCTGGAATCGCTCAAGGGCACGCATGTGCAGATCATTGCCGAGGAGCATGGCGACTGGCAGTACGACAAGGCCAAGAAGCTGTGCGAGACGCTCTATCTGAACAATCCGCAGGTCGACGGCATCTGGTCGTCCGGCGCCGACATGACGCGCGCCTGCGTCGATGTCTTCAAGCAGTTCGGCACACCCATTCCGCCGATTTCGGGCGAGGGCAACAATGGCTATTTCGGCCAGTGGATTACGGATGGGTTCAAGTCGATCTCTCCGGAATACAGTCCCGCCCAGGGCGCTGCCGGCGTGCGCGCTGCCGTTGCCCTTCTGGAAGGCAAGCAGCTCTACAAGCGCTATGTCTACAATCCCGACGGATGGGACCAGGACAAGGCCAAGAAATACTATCGCGATGACCTGACCGCCAATGTCTGGTGGCCAAGCGAACTGCCGGAAGACAAGCTCAAGGAATATTACGGCAAGAAGTGACGGCGCCGTGGCTGGCGGGGAGTGGACAAACATTCCCCGCAGGCCGTTCCATGTGTCGAATCCGGTTCGTTCGAGGGTTTCGTGACCAATCTTGTCGAGATGTCCCACATTTCGAAGGCATTCGGAGGGAGCAAGGCGCTCCACTCCGTTTCCCTCGACCTCAAGGCGGGCAGCATCCACGCCCTGATGGGCGAGAACGGTGCCGGCAAATCGACGTTGATGAAGATTCTGGCGGGCGTGCATCAGCCCGATTCCGGCGAGATCTTCATGAGCGGCGAGAAGCTCGATCTGAAGTCGCCGCGCGCCGCGCTCGATGCCGGCATTTCGACCGTTTTCCAGGAGCATTCGCTGCTGCCCAATCTGTCGATCGCCGAGAACATGTTCCTCGGCCGGGAGCCGACGACCCGGTTCGGCTCGATCGACTATCCCGCGATGAAAAGCCAGACCGCCAGGGCGCTTGGCGAACTCGGCCTCACGCTCGACCCGTCGCAACTCGTTTCCAACCTGACCATAGCCGAGCGGCAATTCGTCGAGATCGCGCATTGCATCCAGGCCGACGCCAGCGTGCTCATCCTCGATGAGCCGACGGCGGCGCTCAACGCGGCCGATGTCGATGTGCTCAACCGCAACATCCGCCGGCTGCGCGACAAGGGAAAAGCCATCGTCTACATCTCGCATCGCATGGAGGAGATCTTCGAGTTGTGCGACACCGTGACGGTGCTGAAGGATGGCGCACTGGTCGGCACAAGGACGGTGCCCGAGATCACCACCGACGAACTCATCGCCATGATGGTCGGACGCGAACTCCAGGACCTTTTTCCCGATCGTACGGGCGATGTAGGCGATGAGATACTGCGCGTCGAAAACCTCAAGATCACCGAGACATCGCAGCCGCTGTCGCTGACTTTGCACAAGGGCGAGATCGTCGCCCTGGCCGGGCTGGAAGGGCAGGGCCAGCAGCGCTTCCTGCGATCGCTGATTGGCCGCTACCATCCCTTCGCCGGGACGATTTCCATCAACGGCAAGGCGCTGAAGATGCCGCTCCCGGCGTCGGCGGGCGTTCGGTATTTGCAGCAGCTGAAGGTCGGCTTCGTTCCCGAGGACCGCAAGGAAGAGGGGCTCTTCCTCGCTTTGCCGATCGCCCACAACATCGCCATCGGATTGCATTCGAGGCGCCCGGAACTTGCGCCGGCGCGGCCATATCGAAACGTCATCGCCCGCATGATGGAGGTCATGAACATAAAGGCGGCGGGCCTGTCGGCTGCGGTCGGTTCGCTGTCGGGCGGCAACCAGCAAAAGGTTCTGCTCGGCCGCTACCTTGCCGCCGATCTCGATCTTCTGCTGGTCGAAGAGCCGACGCGCGGCGTCGACATCGGCGCCAAGTCCGAGATCTACCATCTTCTGCGGGACTTCACCGCGAAGGGCGGCGCGGTGCTGGTGCTGTCGCGCGAGACGATCGAGCTGATCGGGCTCTGCGACCGCATCTACGTCGTCCATCACGACACGATCGTGGCCGAAATGCCGGCAGCGCAGGCGAGCGAACACAAGATTCTCGACGCGGCCCTCATGGGCGGCTCCACGCGCCAGCATTAGGGGCCTGCCATGGTTCGTTCGGTTTTCAACATCCTGAATGGCCGGAACACGCGGCAGGGCCTGTGGGGCCTGCCGCTGCTGGTCGCCTTGCTCATTTCGCTGTGGCTGACCGTCGAGACGACGCAGTTCGCCACGGCCGAAAACCTCTTCAACCTGGTTGCCCAGGCGATGCCGCTGATCATCGCGGCGATCGGACAGCTCGTCGTCGTGCTCATCGGCGGGCTCGACCTGTCGGTCGGCTCGGTCATCAGCTTCACCACCGCGGTGCTGGCGCTCGACCAGCCAGCGATTGTGTTGATCCCGGCGGTCTTCGTGCTGGCGGCAGTCATCGGGCTGATCAACGGTCTGGCGATCACCCGTTTCAACGTCCATCCGATCATCGCGACGCTGTCGACGCAGTACATCGTGCTCGGCATCACGCGCATCCTGCGGCCCGTCTCCGGCGGCACGGTGCCGGAGATCGTCATCGATGCCGTCTCGGGCAGTTTCCTCGGCATTCCCTATCCGGTTTTCTGGGGCATCGTCGTGATCCTGGCAGCGTGGAAACTGCTCTACGGATCCCGGTACGGGCTGCATCTGTTTGCGATTGGCGGCGGCATCGCGTCCGGCGCCGAGAGTGCTGCCCGCAATTTCGGCGTCTCCGACCGCCGCAACATCATCCTCGCCTATGTGATCTGTTCCTGTTTCGCAGCCGTTGCCGGTGTCTTCCTCGCCGGGCGCATCGTGTCGGGCGATCCGAATGTCGGGCTGCTTTTCGAACTCGATACCGTCACCGCCGTGGCGCTTGGAGGCACCCAGCTTTCCGGTGGCATAGGCAGCCTGCACGGCACCGTGATCGGCGCGCTGGTCATGGCGCTGCTGGCCAATGGCATGAACCTCGCCAACGTCTCGCCGTTCGTCCAGACCGCGATCAAGGGCGGCATCCTGCTGGCGGTGGTCGGGCTGCAATCCCGCAAGAAGATGGGGCTCTGAAAGATGGCTGCCGTTCTCGCAAATCCGATCGCCCGGCGCCTGCTGCGCATACCGCCGTCCTATTTTGTCTTCCTCGTGCTGCTGGCCACGCTGTGGATCGCACGGCCGAACATGCTCAACCTCAACATCATGGGTATCTTCGTCAGGCAGATCGTCCCGCTCGGCATCCTGGTTCTGGGGCAGCTCGTCGTCATGCGGGTGAAGTCGATCGACCTTTCCGGCGGCGGCATCATCCTGCTCATCAACTATTTCATTTCGTCGGGCACTTTCCCCGGCGCGTCGATGCCTTTCTTCGTCGTGCTGGCGCTCGGTACCGGCCTCGTCATCGGCCTGTTCAACGGCTTCATGATAGGGAGCCGGCGGGTGTCGGCGGTCATCGTCACGCTGGCGGTCAGCATCATCCTGGTCGGGCTGGTGCAGTTCCTGTCGAGCGGCAATCCGCCCGGCGATGTGCCGAAGCTGTTCAACGACCTCTACAACACGAAATTCCTGTCGGTTCCGACGCCGGTGCTGTTCTGGGTCCTGCTGACCGCTTTGGTGTGGCTGCTGCTGTCGCGGACCGTCTTTGGCCGCTACGTCGCCTCGGTCGGGGAGAATGCCGAAGCCGCGCATTTTTCCGGCGTGCCGGTCCAGCGCACGGTGATCCTTGCGCACACGCTCGCCGGCCTGATCGCGGCGATCGCGGCCCTGGTACAGACCGGTTCGATCGCCGTCGGCAGCGTCCGTGTCGGCCTCGACCTGCCGATCCTGGCGGTCGCGGCAACGATCCTCGGCGGCGTCGTCTTCGGTCGCGGCGACGGTGGCGTCTGGGGACCTTTCTTCGGGGCGTTGTGCTTTGCGCTGCTGTTCGTGGTGATGACCGTGCTCGGCATCGACGAGCCCGGCAAGCTCATCGCGCAGGGCGTCATCATCCTGGGTGCCGCGATCTTCTACGGAGTGCGGGTGCGAAACCCCTGACCTGAGACGGCGAAAGCAAGCCGACCGGTGTTCGCCGGGACCGACAAATCCACGCGTTCAGACAATTGCAAACAGATGGAGAAACATGGATGTCACCGCCAAAAAACATCATGTGCTATGGCGACTCGCTGACCTGGGGCTGGGTTCCGGTCAAGGAGGGGTCGCCGACCTACCGCTACCCCTATGACCAGCGCTGGACCGGTGTGATGGCGGCGGCGCTGGGAGGGGGCTACCACATCATCGAGGAAGGCCTGAGCGCGCGCACGACATGTCTCGACGACCCCAACGATCCGCGCCTGAACGGGGCGAACTACCTGCCCTCGGCCATCGCCAGCCATCTGCCGCTGGACCTGGTCATCGTCATGCTCGGCACCAACGACACCAAGTCCTATTTCCGCCGGACGCCTTATGAGATCGCCAATGGAATGGCGAAACTGGTCGGGCAGATCCTGACCAGTGCCGGCGGCATCGGCACCCCTTATCCGGCCCCCAAGGCGCTGGTCATTGCGCCGCCGCCGCTGACCCCGATGCCCGATCCATGGTTCGAGGGCATGTTCGGCGGCGGGCACGAAAAATCCAGGGACCTGGCCAGGCAGTACAAGGCGATGGCGGATTTCATGAAGATCGATTTCCTCAATGCCGGCGATTACCTCACCACGGACGGTGTCGACGGAATTCATTTCACCGCCGCAAACAACGCCGATCTGGGACGCGCCGTCGCCGACAAGGTCAAGTCGATCCTCGAGCCGGGCCAGGTCAGCACCGCCGCTTGAAGCCGCCACGCCCGTCGGCTTGCGGCACACAGGCCCACGGCGCAGGTGTGTCGCAGGTTCCTCCGGCGATGCACATCGATGCGGGGCCGAACGATGCGTTTGGCCCCGCATTGATATGGCGCCCGGCGCCGGCAGATGTGCGTCGATCTAGGGGCTTGGCCTCGGAACATCATCGGCCGATGCTTTGGTTTGACGATCGAAGACGACCGCCAGGCCGTTCTTGACGGCAAGTGAGGCGACCATGTCGTCGAGCTCGCGATCGGGAATGGCGGGTTTGAGGACCTGCCGGATGGCCCGATAGGCCTGCTCGGTCGACACATAGTCATAGCGCTTTTTACGCGCTTCCACATATTGCTCGATGAGAATGCCCAATCGGCGGGCGGCTATGTCATCTGGCTGCTGCAAGGGAGCCTCCTCAAGCGTCGATCGTTTGCAGACCCCCCGGATGTAAAAACCCACGCTGCGAAAGTTAAGGCCTGCGGCTGGTCCGAAGCCAAATAAATACGCTGTGGTCATCGACGATCCGCACGGCAGCCAAGCCAAGCGTCGGTCAAGGCCTTGGGCGAAATAGGGCGGCAGCGATCGGCTCCCAAGCGCGGAGCGATCCGCCCAGACGTGCATTCACAACAGCGTCGACAGAGCGGCCATGAAGTGGTCGTTTTCCGAAGTCGAGCCGATGCTGACACGCACATAGGTGTCAAAGCCCTGCTGCTTCCACGGTTTGACGATGACCCCTTGCCGCAGCAGGCCTTCGACGAAGACGGAGGCATCTTGCCGGCAGTTGAAGAACAGGAAATTGCCTCTGGAGGCGGCGACGTCGAGGCCCTTGCTCGCCAGGAAAGTCTCGACGCGTTTTCTCTCCGCCCTGGCCAGAGCTACGACCCTGGCGAGGCGTTCGTCATCGGCCAGCGCCGCGAATGCTGCGGCCTGGGCCATGCCGTTGGCGTTGAAAGGCGTGCGGACGCGGTCGAGCAGCGTGCGCAGCTCCGGGTCGCCGACGATGCCGAAGCCGATCCGCAATCCGGCCAGGCCGAACGCCTTGGAAAAGGTCCGAAGCACGATCCACGGCCGGTCGAGCTTTCCCAGATAGGGCAGGGATGACGCATAGTCGTCGCCCTTGGCATATTCGGCATAGGCTTCGTCGATGCCGATCAGCGTCTCGTCGCTCGTCGCATCCAGAACCCTCGACAGATTGCCGCCGGAGAGCCAGCTGCCGACCGGGTTCATCGGGTTCGAGAACAGCAGCATGCGCGGCCGTTCGCGCACCGCCTCGACCAGCGCATCGACATTGATGGTCAGATCGTCGTTGACGACAACGCGATTGACGGTAGCGCCCATCAACGTGGTGTAGTCCTCATGCAGCGGAAACGACGGATAGAGCGTGACGACGGCGTCGCCCGGCCGCAACACGGCGCGGCTGATGACGGAGAGAAGATCTTCGGAACCGTTGCCGAGGATAATCTGGTCCTCGGCGACGGCATATTTGTCGCCGATCGCCTGGCGCAGCTTGCGCCCGGCAGGATCCGGATAGAGGCGGAACATCTCGGAGCCGGCATGCATCGTGGCGGCGAGGGTCGGGCTGGGCCCGAGCGGGTTTTCGTTCGAGCCCAGTTTGGCGATTCTGGCCGGTGCGTATCGTTTCCGTACCTCGTCAATGGTCAGTCCGGAATTGTAGGGCGACAGGCGGTTGACTTCGGTGCGGACCATATCCGAGGCTTTCGACACGGGCTGGCTCCTCTGCGGTGGATTTCGTCATCCGTACCGCAGCTGAAATGCTTTGTATATGCTTGTATATGTAACTTGACCTGATAGTCTCTACGCCGAAGCGGAAACCGACACCGACCAGGAGGATCACATGCGCAACGCTTCTCTCTTCGATCTCTCCGGCAGGAAGGCGCTTGTCACCGGCGCCAGCCGTGGCATCGGGCGCAGCATCGCCGAAGCGCTGAGTGCTGCCGGCGCCGACGTCGCGGTCACGGCGCGCAGCCTGGCCGCGCTGGAGCACACGACGGTCGCCATCCGCGCGGCCGGTGGGGTGGCGCATGCCATCGCTCTCGACGTCACCGATGTCGGCCGCTGCCGCGCAGCCACCAACGAGGCTGCCAGCCTGCTTGGTGGTCTCGACATTCTCGTCAACAATGCCGGGATGGAGGAGGTGCGGCCCTCGCTCGATGTCGACGAGGCGCTGTGGGACAGGATCGTCGACACGAATCTGAAGGGAGCGTTCTTCTGCGCCCAGGCCGCCGCGCGGCAGATGCGCGACGCCGGCCGTCCCGGCACCATCATCAACCTGTGCTCGCTGACGTCGGAAGTCGGAATCCCAACCGCGGTGCCGTATGGCTCGTCGAAGTCCGGCCTGCTCGGCATGACGCGGGCGCTTGCGGCCGAGTGGGCGGAGCTTGGCATAAGGGTCAACGCCATCGCGCCGGGCTATTTCAGGACGGCGATGACGGACGTTTTTTACAACAACGAGGCATGGCAGCACTCCATGCTGGCCAAGATCCCGCAGCGGCGTTTCGGTGATCTCTCCGACCTGCATGGCATCGCCGTGTTCCTCGCTTCGGATGCGGCGGCCTACATAACCGGCCAGTCCATTCCGGTCGATGGCGGCTTTCTCGCCTCGATCTGATGAGGCAGGTTTATCTCGGTAGTTTCGACGGGAAGGAAGATGGAAAAATCGCTGGCGACCGTCACATAGACATGTATATACTTTTGGCCGAGTGAAGCCTCTCGACGGCTTTGATCCTTGTTCAGGGTCGACCTGTCGGCCCGCAGCATATGGCCGGCCTGCGCCAGCCGTGATTGCGTTCCAAGAGTTCCAGGAGAACGAGCAGCCATGTCCGACATCAGCTTCCACGATTTGTCATCCATCGATGCCGACCAGCGCGCCAGTCTGCTGAAGCGCGCCGAGGCCGATCTGACGGTCTTCGTCGAGAAGGTCCGGCCGATCATCCAGGCCGTCAAGGACGAAGGCGACGCCGCCTTGATCCGCTTCGCCAGGGAACTCGACAAGGCCAATGTCGCCGAGGGCGAGCTGCAGGTGTCGGAAGCCGAGTTCGACGCGGCGTTCGACAAGGTGGAAAAGGACGTCGTCGAGAGCATCCAGTTCGGCATCGACAACATCAGGCATTTCCATGAGGAGCAGAAGCCGGAAACGATGTGGCTCAAGGAAGTCCGGCCGGGCGCCTATGCCGGCGACCGGTACACGCCGATCGCTTCCGTTGCGCTCTACGTGCCGCGCGGCAAGGGTGCTTTCCCATCGGTGACGATGATGACGTCGGTGCCGGCGGTGATTGCCGGCGTGCCGCAAATCGCCATCGTGACGCCGCCGACATCGGATGGTTCGGTGGACGCGGCAACGTTGGTCGCCGCACGCCTCGCCGGCGTCGGAACCGTCTACAAATGCGGCGGCGCTCAGGCAGTTGCCGCCGTCGCCTACGGCACGGAGACGGTGAAGCCCGCGCTCAAGATCGTCGGCCCCGGCAGCCCCTGGGTGGTGGCGGCCAAGAGCGTGCTGTCTTCGGTCATCAACACAGGCCTTCCGGCCGGGCCGTCCGAAGCGATCATCTTTGCCGATGACAGCGTCGACGGCGGGCTTGCCGCGCTCGACCTGTTGATCGAAGCCGAGCACGGGCCGGATTCCTCGGCCTATCTGGTGACGCACAGCCGCAAGGTCGCCGAAGCCGCATTGGCTGCAATCCCGGAGCATTGGTCGCGGATGACCGAGCAGCGTGTCGAGTTTTCACGCGCGGTGCTGACCGGCAAGCGCGGTGGCATCGTGCTGACCGCGTCGCTGGAAGACAGCTACCGCTTCATCAACGACTATGCGCCCGAACATCTCGAGATCCTGTCGAAGGAGCCGTTCGCGCATCTCGGGCGCATCACGGAGGCGGCTGAAATCCTGATGGGGCCGCACACGCCGGTGA
>NZ_RZRW01000680.1:0-2762 GCF_003998745.1 Mesorhizobium sp. M7A.F.Ca.US.014.04.1.1
CAGCGTATGCCCGCCAGCCCGTACGCCTTCGAGAAGGTGCGCATGCGGATGACGTTTGGCCTGGAGATATCGATCGGCGGCAGCGCCGAGGCCGGCCCGAGTTCGCCATAGGCCTCGTCGAGCACCAGCATGGTGGTTTCCGGCAGCGCCTCGATGAAGCGGATGATCTCGCTCGCCTCCCACCAACTGCCCATCGGATTGTCGGGGTTGGAGAGATAGACCAGCGGGGCCTTGTCCCTGTGCACCGCCGCCAGCAGGCCATCCAGGCTTTCCCGGTCGTTCTCGTAAGGGACCGTCACCAGTCGTCCGCCGACACCGGCGATGTGGAAGTTGAAGGTCGGATAAGCGCCGAGCGAGGTGACCACAGCATCGCCGGGCGCCACATACATGCGTGCCACCAGGGCGAGCAGGCCATCTATGCCTTCGCCGACAACGACGTTCTCTGCTTTTACGCCGTGATGCGCGGCTACCGCCACCTTCAGATCGTGATTGTCGGGATCGCAATACATCCACATGTCGCCGGCGATCTCGGCCATGCGGGCGATGACGCGCGGCGAGGGACCAAAGCTGCTCTCATTGGCGCCGATGCGGGCGCGAAAAGCGCGGCCACGCTCGCGCTCCTGCGCTTCGGGGCCGACAAACGGCACCGTCGAGGGAAGCGCTGCGATGAGCGGCATGAGGGGAGGGCGCTGATGCATGGTGGAAGCTCGCTTGAAAGGGCCTTCTTGCTAGCGCGCCGGATGGGTCGGTGCAAGTTGCCGCTGGGCAGATCCGTAACGCTGGATTCTTTCGGCCGCTTTTGCTAGCGAGACGTGATGAACAACCGTCTGCCGCCTGCCTGGTCAAAGCACCTCAAGGTCCAAACCGGGCCGAAACCCAAATTCCCGCAGCCAAATCTGCGCAACGCAAATTCGCTTTCGCCTGCGCAGGCAGACGATGCGTTGCTGGAGCAGGCGTATCAGTTTCAGCAGGCCAAGCGGCTTAACGAGGCTCAGGACCTATGCCTTCGGGTGCTGGCGCGCACGCCTAACCATCCGCTCGCCCTGTATATTTTGGGGACCGTGTGCCTGGGCTACGACGATGAGGCGGCCTTGCGATATTTCGCACGAGCGATCGGCGAGGAACCAAAAAACCCCTACTACCACCTTGGTTTGGCTTCGGCCTATGTGAAGGTCAGTGAATATTCACCGGCAATCGAGCATATGCAGTATGCCTTGGAGTTGCAGCCAGGTCTCATCGAAGCGCTTTGTGCATTGGGGGACGCTTATATCCAGTTTGATAAACCCGACATGGCTTTGCCGCTCTATGAGAAGGCGCTGAAGATCAACCGCGATCATCCCAAAGTGCGGATAGGACTGGCCAGCGCGCTCAGCAGCCTGGGGCGCATGGACGAGGCCGCCGCCTTTCTTAAAGAAGCAATCGAACGTCGCATCGCAATGCCGACTGCCTACAACGACCTTGTACAGACGCAAAAGTTCACCGAAGAGCCAAAGGAACTACAATCCATCGTTGGTGAACTCGGCAATCCCAAGCTTGATCTGGACGGCGTAGAGAAGCTCCATCTGGCGGCCGGCAAGGTGCTGAACGACCTCAAGCGCTATAAGGATGCATTCGGCCATTTCAACAAGGCCAAACAGGCCTCGGGCCGCTACTTCGATATCGACCAATACCGTCGGTGGGTAGATTCACTGATTGAGACCTTCACGCCTGAGATGCTGGCTGCCAGGTCGGGTTACGGAAATCCTTCGGAAGTTCCTGTGTTCGTGGTCGGCATGCCGCGCTCGGGAACGACACTCACGGAACAAATTTGCGCAAGTCATCCCGATGTCCATGGCGCAGGGGAACTAAGCAAACTCAGAAGAGTCGCGAATGCGATCGACCTCAGAAAGTCATCGGCCGGGAGGCTAAACCATGCGATGGCGTCGATCACAGAACACCTGTCCGGAACACTGGCCGAAGAGCACCTGACCTATCTGAGGGAGCGAGCGCCTGCCGCGCTTCGGATCGTGGATAAGATGCCTCATAATTTTGAGCTGATCGGTCTTATCGCCGTTCTCTTTCCCAACGCGCGAATCATTCATTGCCGTCGTGACGCCATCGACAATTGCGTCTCTTGTTTTGTCCAGAAATTCGGCGAGGGGCACAGCTACAACACCGACCTGAAGACACTCGGCCTGTACTATCGAGAATATGACCGCCTGATGCAGCATTGGAACGAGGTTTTCCCGAACCTGATCTTCGAAAATCAGTACGAGACGCTGGTCGACGATCAGGAAGCGCAGTCACGCCGCCTCATCGATTACCTTGGGCTGCCCTGGGATGACGCCTGCCTGCGCTTTTTCGACAGGGATGGTTCGGTCAACACACCCAGTCGCTGGCAGGTTCGCCAACCGATCTACAAATCGTCGGTCAAGCGCTGGAAGAATTATGAAGGCGAGATCCAGCCACTCATCGATGCTTTGGGCGACTTGGCGGACACGTAACTCAGACCAGTCCTGCGTTCCGCTCATGCGCGCACGTCTCCTCGATTTGGTTGGCACTGCTGAGAAATAGAGCTGAAGAAGCTTACGGATGCGCGTGATTCCGCACCCGATGATCCCAACACAATCGCTCGGTTGGTCAATTGATTCTGCTGGTCGACACGCTCGAAGTGCTTGGCGCGAAAACTCACGCACTGCCGGACTGCCGGAGCTGCCGGGGCTCGGCTTCGTCGGCTGGCTATTGTCGCTCGCAAACCTTCAAGAAGTGCAGGGGCTCGGTCT
>NZ_RZRW01000681.1:0-2317 GCF_003998745.1 Mesorhizobium sp. M7A.F.Ca.US.014.04.1.1
GGGCAGCCGTCGCCGATCCTCTTCTTCGCCCAAAGTTCGAAATCAGGAAGACAAGAGTGCCGCCCACAGAAACCAAGCCTGCGAAGAAGACCGGCGTCAAGGTTCCGCACACAATGACCGAGAGGCTGCTGATCCTGCTGTCGCGCTATCGCGAGGCCAGCATCGCCGTGGTCGCCATCGTGCTCGTGATCTATTTCCAGTTCGGCAGCGATGGCGGCTTCCTGTCGCCGCAATTCATGAGCGTCGTGCTGCGCGACACCGGCCGGCTCGGCCTGATCGCCGCGGCGGAAGTCATGCTGATGATCACCGGCGAAATCGATCTGTCGCTCAGCGCCATCTTCTCGATCGCACCCTACGTCATGGCGCTGCTGTCGGTCACCTATGGCGTGCCGCTGGCCGTCGGTGCGCTGATCGGCGTGCTGATCGGCATATTGGTCGGCGCCATCAACGGCATCATCACCGTGCGCTTCAAGGTGCCGTCGCTGATCACCACCGTCGGCATGCTGTTCTTCCTGCAAGGCATCGTCGTCTCGATCTACAACAGCCAACCGATCGTGGCGCCGGTCGAGCAGCCCTTCAACGCCATCTTCGGGCAGAGCCTGTACCAGCCGTCGGATGCGCTCTTGTCCTGGCATGGCATCACCGCGTTCACGCCCTTCCTGTGGGCGGTGCTGGTGGTGCTGGTGCTGGCGCTGGTGCTGAACCGCACCACCTTCGGCCTGCACACCATCGCCACCGGCTCCAACATCATCGGCGCCCGCGAGATCGGCGTGCGCACCGACCGCATGAAGATCTACAATTTCATGATCGCCGGCGGCTGCGCCGCCTTCGCCGGCATCATCAACACCGCCCAGTTCACCTCGGCTGATCCGCAGGCCGGCAGCCCGTTCCTTACCTTGCAGGCGATCGCGGCGGCGGTCATCGGCGGCACTTCCCTGCTGGGCGGCTCCGGCACCGTCATCGGCGCGCTGATCGGCGCCTTCGTCGTCGCCTCGCTCAACAACGGCCTGGTGATGATCGGCGCCCAGGCCACTGTGTCCGACATCTATCTCGGCGCGGCCATCATCGCCGCGATGATCCTCTCAATCCAGGTCGACCGCCTGCGCACACGGAGGCGCGTATGAATTCGCCAACCATTCCGCCGCTGGCACCCGATGCGCCTGTCGTGCTGGAGATGTCCAACATCTCCAAGAGTTTTGGCGCCGTCACCGCCCTCGTCGACGTCTCGATCAAATTGCGCCAGGGCGAAGTCCTGGCGCTGGTCGGCGACAATGGCGCCGGTAAATCGACGCTGATCAAGATCCTGTCCGGCTTCCACCAGCCCGATACCGGCACGATCGTCTCGCAAAGTAAGGAGGTGCGTTTCGCCTCGCCGCGCGATGCGCGCGCCCAAGGCATCGAAACCGTCTATCAGGACCTGGCTCTGATCGGCGACCTCAGCGTCTTTCACAATATGTTTCTGGGCCGCGAGTACCACAAGCGCTTCCTTGGCCTGAACCTGCTGGACAATAGGAAGATGCGCGAACAGGCGCAGCTCTATCTCGATACGCTCGGCATCACGATCCCCAGCGTCAACAGCACGGTCGACCTCCTGTCGGGCGGGCAGCGCCAGTGCATTGCGGTTGCCCGCTCGATCTATTCGTCGCCGAAGATCCTGGTGCTCGACGAACCGCTGGCGGCACTGGGCGTGCGCGAGAGCGCGCATGTGCTGGGCCTGATCCAGAATCTGCGCCAGCAGCGCCAGGTTTCGGTGATCCTGATCGTCCACAACTACAACCAGATTTTCGAAGTCTGCGATCGCATCAACTTCCTGCATTCGGGCGAGGTCGCGCTCGATGCCTCCACGGCCGACACCAGCGAGGAGGAACTGATCCGCATCGTCAAGTCGGGCCTGGGCACCAGGGCGATCGAAGCTGCCGCGGCCGAAGTCCGGCCGGGCCTCATATGAACCTGCCGGCAAGTCACGGCTAGAACAATCCTTGCCGGCCCGACCTCCCATCGGCCGGCCCCTCGCACGGAGTATTCGTTTTGACGTTCTCACCCACCGAACTGACCAGATCCCTTGGGCGCGGGCTGCTGTCCTTTCCGCTGACCTTCTTCGACGATGACGGTGCCTTCAACGAGGACGGTTACCGCGCCCATGTCGCGGCCCAAGGCACAGCCGGGGCGAGCGGGCTGTTCGCCGCAGGCGGTACCGGCGAGTTCTTTTCGCTGACGCTTGAGGAATACAAGCGCGTCGTGCGGGCGGCGTCGGACGAAGTGCCCGATACGATGCCGCTGCTGGCCGGCGTCGGCTACGGCACGCATATGGCGGGCG
>NZ_RZRW01000681.1:2327-2762 GCF_003998745.1 Mesorhizobium sp. M7A.F.Ca.US.014.04.1.1
CGGGCCGCCGAGGCCAATGGCGCCGACGGGCTGCTGGTGCTGCCGCCCTATCTGGTCAAGTCGGAGCAGGAAGGCCTGCGTCGCCGACTGACGGCCATCTGCCGCTCGGTCGGCATCGGCGTGATCGCCTATAACAGGGACAATGCGGTGCTGACGCCCGACACGCTTGAGCGTGTAGCGCAGGATTGCCCGAACCTGATCGGCTTCAAGGACGGCGTCGGCGATATCGAACTCCTCACCGCAACACGCTACCGCATGGGCGACCGGCTGGTCTTCATCGGCGGCATGCCAACGGCCGAAGTCCATGCCAGTGCCGCGGCTGCGATCGGCATGACGACCTACTCCTCGGCGATCTACAATTTCGCGCCCGAGATCGCGCTGCGTTTCTTCAATGCTCTGCGCGCCGGCCGCACAACGGAAGTCGGTGATCTCATC
>NZ_RZRW01000682.1:0-2758 GCF_003998745.1 Mesorhizobium sp. M7A.F.Ca.US.014.04.1.1
GCGAACATGATTGCGAGGATGGCGTCGGTTCCTGGAACGAACTTCAGCGGATTGTTGTCGGCGGCGCTGATCATCGTTCGTTGTGTGCTCTTGGCCAGCATTTTCGCGGCCGCACGTGCTTTCAGCAGCAACGTCAGTTCCTCGACCACCACCCGCAGGACCGCGCCGATTTCGGCGGCAACTTCATGCGGGTCGCGTAATTGAAGCAATTCCGGCGAAATGCCGGCTCCGATCGCGATCTCCCGCAAGACCTCGTCTCTGGTCGAAGGCAGGGGTGGGGAGTGCGGCGGAATGCGCTGCCCGGGCCGTTGCTGCGCGGGATCGAAGAAAGGTGCATCTTTGAATTCCAGCGGTCGGCCTGTCGCGGGCGGCATGTCTCGCTGCTCGGATTTGTAGCTGCGGTAGCCCGCCGTGGCGCGCTCTTCGTCGATCGATACCAAGATGACATAACGGCCGATCAGTATCCGGTCGCCATGGCCAAGCCGGTGTGGCCCGGTCATGCGCTGGCTCGATCCGTTGATGAAAGTCCCATTGCGCGAGATGTCGTGCAGCCAGAACGCGCCCGCCTCGTAGCGAACCTCGCAGTGGCGGCCCGAGATGAACTTGTCGGGATCCGGCAAGGTCCAGTCGCAAGCATCGCGTCCGATGTCGAAGCCGCGATCACGCGCCGCGTAGCAGGTCGAGGTACCAGCGGGCAAGGCGTCGACATTGTTGATTTCCAGACTGATGTGCATCCGAGATCGCCGTCGATCGTTGATCGGTACTCCGCCATTCTAGCAGCTTGCGGGTAAAACAGGACAGAAGCGTTTCAAGCCGATGAACCGGCTGGTTAATGCATGTCGCCCAAAAGTGCCCTCCGTTTGAGAAAACGACATTGCATGAAACAAGACCTGAAGGTGCAGCGCGTGAATCCGACCAACCGCGACACGGTTTAGGTTTCTGTCGCCCCATGTCCTCTTTGGCCAGCAGGAAAACATGTGGTAGGCTCAACATGGCCTGGCGTGGCGGATTTAAGAAGTTCCTGAACGGAATGCTGTTAATATAGCGGGAACTTCAAATCCATCACATTGGCGGCCGCGTCCAGGAGGGGGCTCGACCCATGCCCAATGAACGTGCCACCGTTGTCCGGACACCGGTTGGCTCCGAGCTGTTGACCTTCACGCATCTTGTCGGACGCGATGAGATCAGCCGTTGTTTTGCCTATACGGTCGGATTCGTGAGCACCGACTCCGATATCGATCCGTTGAAGATGCTGGGCGGGCCGCTCTCGATCGAAGCTGAATCTGATCCGAAACGCTGGTTCAGCGGCATCGTCTCCGAGTTCCGGCTCACCCGGCTGGAA
This sequence comes from Mesorhizobium sp. M7A.F.Ca.US.014.04.1.1, assembly GCF_003998745.1. Lineage (NCBI taxonomy): Bacteria > Pseudomonadati > Pseudomonadota > Alphaproteobacteria > Hyphomicrobiales > Phyllobacteriaceae > Mesorhizobium > Mesorhizobium sp. M7A.F.Ca.US.014.04.1.1. The sequence goes on from NZ_RZRW01000682.1 coordinate 1,343, forward strand.
GATCGGCTGGCCTACTATGAGGCGGTCATCAGGCCGTGGCTCTGGTTTCTCGGCAACACCACCGATTGCCGTATTTTCCAGAACAAGAGCGTCCTCGACATCGTCAAGGACATCTTCAAGAAATACGGTATCGCGGAATTCGATCTGCGCCTGCAAGGGTCCTATCCCCCGCGCGAATATTGCGTGCAGTACGACGAACCCGATCTGGATTTCGTGCAGCGGCTGCTGGAGCATGAAGGCATCCTGTATTTCTTCGAGCATGATGACGGCAAGCACACGCTTGTCCTGGCCGATGCGATGAGCAAGCTGAAGCCTGCGCCGGGCTACGAGAAAGTGCTCTATAACTTTGAAGGTCAGGGTTCGCGGCGCGATGTCGAATACATCACTGAATGGATACCGGGCAGTTCGGTGCGCCCAGGCGCCTATGCCCACACTGACTATGATTTCACGAAGCCGGGCGCCGATCTCATGGCCAAGTCGGCCCAGCCGTTCAGCCACAAGGAGGCAGCGGGCGAGAACTACCGCCAGCCCGGCGCGCATCTCGAAACGGGCCGGGGAGACAGCCTGGCCGCGATCCGGCGTGAGGAAATCCAGGCCGTCCACCAGCGCATCGCCGCCGTCGGCACCGTGCGCGGCCTCTATTCGGGCTGCACGTTCAAGCTGGATAGCTTTCCGCGCGAGGACCAGAATCAGGAGTATCTGGTGGTCAGCGCCGAATACAGACTGTTTGATCCAGGCTACAGAGCCCATGCTGACGTCAACAGCGAGAATTTCAAGGTGATCCTCGGCCTGGCGCCGACAGCCTTGCCCTATCGTCCGCCGCGGATCACGCCACGGCCGATCATGCGCGGCCCCCAGACGGCGACGGTGGTCGGCCCGTCTGGCGAAGAAATATTCACCGACAAATATGCGCGGGTGAAGGTGCAGTTCCATTGGGACCGTCTGGGCAAGAAGGACCAGAACAGCTCCTGTTTCGTGCGGGTGTCGCAGACCTGGGCCGGCAGCGGCTGGGGCTTCATCCAGATCCCGCGCATCGGCCAGGAGGTGATCGTCGACTTCATCGAAGGCGACCCGGACCTGCCGATCATTACCGGCAGGGTCTACAACGCCTCCCAGATGCCGCCCTACGGGCTGCCGGGCAGCGCCACGCAATCGGGCTGGAAGTCCGACTCCTCCAAAGGCGGTGGCGGCTACAACGAGCTGATGTTCGAGGACAAGGCCGGCTCCGAACTGGTCAATTTCCAGGCGCAGAAGGACCACATCCTTCTGGTCAAGCACGACCGCACCAAGCTGGTGCAGCACGACCAGTCCGACCGCATCGACCACGACGCCAAGCATTCCGTCGGCCACAACCTCGATGAGGACGTCGGTAACAACAAGACGGTCAAGATCGGCGTCGACCAGACCACCAACATC
>NZ_RZRW01000683.1:0-2756 GCF_003998745.1 Mesorhizobium sp. M7A.F.Ca.US.014.04.1.1
GGCGCCGGGGGCCGCGACCTGCTGCGACCAGAAATCCGGCTCGAAAGGATCGCGGTAGGAGGCGCCACCGGAGGCGCCGGTAGCCGGGCCGGCAGCCTGCACGCCGCCATCGCCTTTCTGGCTGACATTCTGCATGACGCCGGTATCTGTGGCGATTTCCGAAAGCACGGCGTAGGGGTCGGCGAAGAGATGGTCGTCGGAGTGTTCCGCCTGCTGTGGCTCCTGCTTGTCCTGCTTGCGCTCGGACGCGCCCGCGCCGGCATTGCCGTTCTGTCCGGCTTTGCTGGTCGCCTCTTGCGGATCGTCGGCCGTCAGTCCCATGGCGCGCGGGCCGTCGCCGAGATCCTCCAGGCCCTTGCGGCTCGAATTGCGGTCGACCAGCTTGACCGGGTTGAAGTAGCTGGCCACGGCTGCCTTGGTCTGCTCGTTGGCGGCGTTGATCAGCCACATGACCAGGAAGAAGCACATCATGGCCGTCATGAAGTCGGCGAAGGCGATCTTCCAGACGCCGCCATGGTGGGCCTCGTCATGGTCGTCATGACTGCGCCGCACGATGATGATCTCGTGGCGGCCCTGATCGGCGTTGGCGACGCTCATGCCAGGACCTCCGAGAGGGTCGTCGACCATTCGGCCATGCGCGTTTCGAACACCGCCTCGTCGATAGCCACGGTCAGGTCGAAGCCTGGCGCCTCGACAAAATCGAGATTGGCGGCGCGGGGTCCGAGCGATGCCTTCAGTGTTTCGAACATCGAGAGCGGGCCGCGCACGACGATGCGCACAGCCTCGGCGTCGCCAACCGCTTCGCGGACGGCGTCTGCCAACGCATCGATCGAACGTTTCTGCAGATCGTCGCTGACGATGCCGCCGATGATGCGGGCGACCGTGCCGGCGACAAGTCCGGTCACGCGCGCCTCCATCGCATCGATGTGCAACGAGACCGCCTTGCCGACATCGTCGCCAAGGCTTTCGAGAAATATCCTTGCTTCCTCAGCACTGGCCTGGCGTTCGGCTTCGAGCGCGGCGTCATGCGCAGCCGCCAGGCGGCCCTCCAGCGCTGCCTCCGCCTGGGCAACCGCCTCGGCGATCAGCGTGCCGATATCGGCTTGCGTCGCCGGCGTCTCGGGCTTGTGTTCGGGATCGACTGCTGCCCGGGGCTGGCCGGCACGCTGCGCGCGCGTGCCGAAATCAGGCAGAAGGTCGAAGAGGGCTACGGAAGGCATGGTTTACACCGCCACTTCCTGGGAAGCCCATTTGCGCAGGATCTGCGCGGTGCGCTCCTCGTTGAGGTCGACCATCCTGGCAAGCCGGTCCTGCGGCGCCGGCCGGATCTTCTGGCGAAGATCGTCGAGCGGAGTGGGGCCTGGGCGTGTGCCTGGCAAGGCGCCAACCGCGGCATTGTCGGTGGCCGCCATTGCCTCCGGCGTCGGCAGCGAGCGCTGGACGTCGTCGAAGCTGGGACCTGCCAGGGCTGGAGCAGCCTTTGCCGTCAGCGCCGCGGCCATCGGCCTCAGGCCGAAGAAGGCCACCAGGAACACCACGACGATGAAGGCACCTGCATTGATCATCGTGCCGGCATGCTGGCCGATCGAATCGAGCATTCCCGCCTGCGGGATCGCCTCGCCATCCAGGCCATCGATGAACTCGACCGCCGAGACGTCGATGATGTCGCCGCGCTTTTCATCCAGGCCGGTGGCGGATGTGACCATCTTCTGGATCTCGGCGACGCGCTTGGCGATCTGCTCCGGTGTGGCGTCCTTGCCGAGGATGGTCGTCAGCCGCTGCTGGTTGACGACCACGGCAATCGACATCTTGGTGACGGTGTAGCCGTTGGAGACGGTGGCGATCTTCTTGGAATTGATCTCGTAGTTGGTGATCTCTTCCCTGCGGTCGTTCTGCGAGGAGGATTGCGGGCCATCGGTGGCGGTTGCCTGGGTCTCAGGCAGGTTCTGCTCGACGCTGGCCGGAGTGGAAGCCTGCTTCTGGTTGTTGTTCTCGTTGGCGCGCACCGACTGCACCGAGCGCTCGACGCGGGAATTCGGATCGAAGATGGTCTCTTCCGTCTGGCGGGTGTCGGTGTTGACCTCGGCCTTGACGCTGGCGCGGAAATTGTCGGGGCCGAGATAGGCCGTCAGCGCACGGCGGATGTTGTCTCCGATCTGCGCCTCGACGGTCTGCTCGACGCCGAGCGTGCGGGCGGGGCTGGTGTTTGAAGGGTCGTCCCCCGCAGCCTGCAGATTGCCGCTGGAATCGAGCACCGTCACCTTGTCGGCCGACAGGCCGGGGACGGCGGCGGCGACGAGATGGCGGATCGACATGGCGCTCTTTTCGGCGTCGATGCCGGCGTAGCGGATGACCACGGAGGCGGAAGGCTGCTGCTCGTCACGGCGGAAATTGGCGCGTTCGGACATGACGATGTGGACCCGCGCCGCCTTGATGCCCGATATCGACTGGATGGTGCGGGCGATCTCACCTTCAAGCGCGCGCACGCGGGTGATCTGCTGCATGAACGAGGTGAGGCCGAGCGAGCCGACATTGTCGAACAGTTCGTAGCCGGCATTGGCGCTGGTCGGCAGGCCCTTTTCGGCGAGCAGCATGCGCGCCTGGGCGGTGGTGCCGGCCGGCACCAGAACCGAGGTTCCGTCGGCGCCGACATCGAAGCCGATACCGGCTTCGCCGAGCACCAGGCCGATCTGGTTCACGTCGGCGCGGTCGAGCCCGACATAGAGCGTGTCGTAGGCGGGGCGGTTGAGATAGAC
>NZ_RZRW01000684.1:0-2753 GCF_003998745.1 Mesorhizobium sp. M7A.F.Ca.US.014.04.1.1
CGCCGATGGAGATGGGCCGCCTGTTCCGCCGGCACCCGCAGGCGCTGGCCGAGACGCTGCGATTTGCGCAAGAGCTGACTTTTTCGCTCGGCGACCTCCAGTACAACTACCCCGACGAGCCGACGGAATCGGGTCTTGGTCCACAGGCTGAGCTGGCGCGACTGGCGCGGGAGGGAGCGGCGAACCGCTATCCGGCTGGTGTGCCGGATTCCGTGACCAAGCGCATCGAGGAAGAGCTCGCTTTGATCGAACGCCTCAACTATGCCCGCTATTTCCTGACTGTCTACGACATCGTCAAGTTCGCGCGCAGCAAGGATATTCTCTGCCAGGGACGTGGATCAGCCGCCAATTCGGTCGTCTGCTTCTGCATCGGCATCACCGAAGTGGGGCCGGAAAAAATCGATTCGCTCTTCGAGCGCTTCATTTCCGAGGAGAGAAACGAGCCGCCGGATATCGACGTCGATTTCGAGCACGAAAAGCGCGAAACTGTAATCCAGTACATCTACGAGAAATACAGCGGCAAGCGCACGGCACTTGCCGCCGCCGTCATCAGCTATCGCGGCCGTTCGGCGCTGCGCGAAGTGTCGAAGGCGATGGGCCTGTCCGAGGATGTCAGGGCATCGCTTTCCGGCTCGATCTGGGGTTGGTCGACATCGGAGCTTGGCGAGAAGGAAGCCCGCGCCGGCGGCCTCGACCGCACCGACCCGGTGTCGGGGCACGTGATGGAGCGTGCCAATGAGATCATGGGCTTCCCCCGCCATCTCTCCCAGCATGTCGGCGGCTTCGTCATCACCAGGGACCGGCTCGACGAGATTGTGCCTATCGTCAAGACGGCGATGGACGAGCGCAAGATGGTCGAATGGGACAAGGACGATCTCGACGCGGTGAAGATCTTGAAAGTCGACGTGCTGGCGCTCGGCATGCTGACCTGCCTGCAACGCGCCTTCACCTTGCTCACGGATCACTATCCTAATGCGCGGGATGATTATGGGCAGCCCTATGTGTTGGCCACCCTGCCGCCGGAGGACAGGCAGGTCTACAAGATGATCTGTCGCGCCGACACGCTCGGCGTCTTCCAGATCGAATCGCGGGCCCAGATGTCGATGCTGCCGCGCCTCCAGCCGAAAACCTTTTATGATCTCGTCATCGAGGTGGCGATCGTTCGGCCGGGCCCGATCCAGGGCGACATGGTCCATCCCTATCTGCGCCGCCGGCAAGGCAAGGAACAGGCCGAGTATCAAAAGCCGGAGCTGGAAGCGATCCTCAAGAAAACGCTTGGCGTACCGCTGTTCCAGGAACAGGCGATGAATATCGCCATCGTCGCCGGCGGTTTCAAACCGGGCGAAGCCGATGAACTGCGCCGCGCCATGGCCACCTTCAAGCGCACCGGCACCATCGGCAATTACCGCGACCGTATGATCAATGGCATGGTCGGCAAGGGCTACACGAAGGACTTCGCCGAGCGCTGCTTCAAGCAGATCGAGGGCTTTGGCGAATACGGCTTTCCTGAAAGCCATGCTGCTTCCTTCGCCCTGCTCGTCTATGCCTCCTGCTGGTTCAAGACCTTCTATCCCGACGTGTTCTGCGCCGCGATCCTGAATTCGCAGCCGATGGGGTTTTACCAGCCGGCCCAACTCGTGCGCGACGCAAGCGACCATGGCGTCGACATCCGCGACGTCGACGTCAATTTTTCGGTGTGGGATTGTACGTTGGAAAAGGCGCCATTCGATCCGGCCCGCATCCTGCCACGCCATGCCGAAATGCGCGGCGTCATCGAGACAAATCATGCGCTGCGGCTCGGCTTCAGGCAGATCAAGGGCCTGTCGAAGGAGCGCATGGAGGCTTTCGTCGAGCGGCGCGGCTCAGGCTATGTATCCGTCAGGGATGTCTGGCTGCGCTCCGGCCTCGATGTCGGCGAGATCGAAAAACTGGCGCAGGCCGATGCCTTTCGCTCGCTCGGTCTTGACCGTCGCGAAGCCCTGTGGGCGGTGCGCGCGCTCGACGGCAAGAGCGCCGCCGAAAGACTGCCGCTGTTCGACCAGCCGGCGCTTCGCCTGCGCGAGCTGGAACCGGAGACGAGGCTGCCGAAAATGCCGCTCGGCGAGCATGTCATCCACGATTACCGCGCGCTCGGCCTGTCGCTGAAGGCGCATCCGGTCGCCTTCCTGCGCGAGCGGCTCGACCGCGCCGGCGTCATCCCGAATGCGAATCTTCCTTCCGTGCGCGACGGCAGGCGCGTCTCGGTCGCCGGCCTCGTGCTGGTGCGGCAGCGCCCCGGCAAGGGCAATGCGATCTTCCTGACGCTGGAGGACGACAAGGCGGTGGCCAACATCATCTTCTGGCAAAGAACCTTCGACCGCTATCGGCCTATCGTCATGGGGGCCCGGTTCGTCAAGGTCACCGGGAAATTGCAGTCGGAATCGGGTGTGGTCCACATCGTTGCCGAGAAGATCGAGGATCTGACGCCCTGGCTGACCGTGCTTCTGGAGAAGGTCAGCGAGACTGCACCAGTGGTTCCTCCGAGAGACCTCGCCAAGGACGGTTCGGATCGCTCCAGCCCCGCCAAACAAAGCGCGCCGATCCGGCAGGATCTCGCAACGCTGTCGGAAGAAGCGGAACAGGTCATGCCCAAGGGGCGGAATTTTCAGTAGGCAAGGCCATGCCAAGAGCGGAACGAAAGCGGACGTCGGCGATCCTTCGCGCCCCCTCTGTCCTGCCGGCCTATTGGGTACAAGAAACGTGCCCCTCAGCCC
>NZ_RZRW01000685.1:0-2748 GCF_003998745.1 Mesorhizobium sp. M7A.F.Ca.US.014.04.1.1
GGCTTTGCATCCGGCGAATTCGGTGAGTGGGTGAATTCGGCCGCCGACACCGATCTGCGCTCGGTCAGGGCCTTCCTCATCGGCGATTGCCGCGAAGGTTCCATCTCTCCGCGCCAGATCCGCGACCGCACCGGCGCCCCGGTGATTGCGCTGAGCGAACAGCATTCGCTGGAGAACACGCTGCGGTTGTTCGAGAGCGGCGTCGATGACGTCATTCGCAAGCCCGTCCATATTCGTGAGATCCTGGCCCGCATCACCGCGATCCGCCGCCGCGCCCAGGCAGACGTCGCCTACACCGAGATCGGCGCCATGCGCATCTTCATGGACGGCCGCGACCCCGAGATCGACGGTCAGCCCCTCCCCCTGCCGCGCCGCGAGCGCCGCATCCTCGAATATCTGGCGAGCAATCGCGGACGCCGGGTCACCAAGACCCAGGTCTTCAACGCCATCTACGGCATCTTCGACGAAGAGGTCGAGGAGAACGTGGTGGAAAGCCACATCAGCAAACTGCGCAAGAAGCTGCGCGAGAAGCTGGGCACCGACCCGATCGATTCCAAGCGTTTCCTCGGCTACCGGCTCGTCTTCTGATGCAGCGCCGCGCCAGCCTCGCGCAAGAAAACATGCGTAGCCTCGCAGCCAGCAGCATGGACACAGCGGAGACGTTTCGATGAGCCTCTATGGAATGATGCGGACCGGCGTTTCCGGCATGAACGCGCAGGCAAACCGCCTGTCGACGGTCGCCGACAACATCGCCAATTCAGATACCACGGGTTACAAGCGGTCCTCCGCCGAATTTTCGACGCTGGTCATGCCGTCGACCGGCGGCGCCTACAATTCCGGCGGCGTCACCACGACGATCCGTCAGGCGGTCAGCGATCCGGGCGTGCTTCAGTACACGACCTCGGTTTCCGACCTTGCCGTCAGCGGCGATGGCTTCTTTGTCGTTCAGGATCCGAGCGGTACCCCCTATCTGACCCGAGCCGGCGCTTTCGTTCCCGACGGTCAGGGCAGGCTTGTCAACTCGGCCGGCTTCCAGCTGATGGCCTACAGTTACGAGAACGGCGTACCGGCAGCGACGGTCAACGGCTTCGAGGGATTGGTCCCGGTTGTCATCTCCGACCAGGGCATGACCGCAACGCCGAGCACCGAGGGCAGCTTTGCCGGCAACCTGCCGGCGGGTGCGACCCCGGTCGCGACCGCCAACCTGCCCGCCGCCAACGCTGCGACCGCGCAATACACGTCGAAATCCTCCATGGTCGCCTACGACAATCTCGGCAACAAGAAGCTGCTCGACGTCTACTTCACCAACACCGGCGCCGGCACCTGGCAGGTGGCGGTCTTCGATCAGTCGAAGGCCACCGCTGGAACATCGTTCCCCTACACCGCCGGCGGCTTGCTGGGCTCGGCCAACCTGACCTTCGACACCACCACCGGCAAGCTCACCGGCACGCCCACCAACGTTTCATTTACCGTGCCGAACGGCGCCACCCTCAATCTCGATCTGTCGGCGCTGACCCAGCTTGGCACCGGCTTCACGGTTTCCGACGCCCAGGTCAACGGCAACGCACCGAGCACCATCGACAAGGTCCAGATCAGCAAGGACGGCACCATCTACGCCCAGTACAAGGACGGCTCGACCAAGCCGCTCTACAAGATCCCGCTGGCCGACGTACAGAGCCCGGACCAGCTCAAGGCGCTGCCTGGCAACGTCTATTCGCAGGGCACCGAGTCCGGCGCGGTTCGTGTCGGCTTTGCCAATGAAGGCAAGCTCGGCTCCATCATCTCCGGCGCGCTCGAGAATTCCAACGTCGATATCGCCGAAGAACTGACCAACATGATCGCGGCACAGCGCAGCTACACCGCCAATTCGAAAGTCTTCCAGACCGGTTCCGATCTGATGGACGTCCTTGTCAACCTGAAGAGATAAGACGGGCGTCGCCCGCGAAAGACCCGCATGTCACTGTCTACCGCATTGAGTATCGCCCAGTCGGCGCTTATGAACACCGCGCGACAGACCAGCGTTGTCTCGCGCAATGTCGCCGACGCCTCCAACCCGGACTATTCGCGGCGCCAGGCCGTCGTCACCAGCACGGCGCCGGGTGCGCGCTCGGTCGATATCCAGCGCGCAGCCAACGAGCTTCTGTTTCGCCAGAATCTCGCCGCGCTATCGGCCTGGAGCGGCCAGAACGCTCTCTACAACGGCATGGATCAGTTGGGTGTTGCGGTCAATGGCGTCGACAATGCGTCCTCGCCCTCGACTGCGATCGCCAACCTGCAGCAGGCGCTGCAGCTCTACGCCACCTCGCCGTCGAATCAGAACCTCGGCGCCTCCGTCATCGACGCCGCCAAACAGGTCGTGCGCTCGCTCAATGAGGGCTCCAAGGCAGTCCAGGATTTCCGCACCCAGACCGACGGTCAGATTGCCACCGCCGTCGACGACCTGAACTCGCTGCTCGGCCAATTCCAGGATGCCAACACGGCCGTCATGTCCGGAACCCGTTCCGGCACCGACGTTTCCGATGCGCTCGACCAGCGCGATGCGCTTTTGAAGAAGATTTCGAACTATGTCCCGGTGTCGACCTTCACGCGAGGCGACAATGACATGGTCATCACCACCGGCGACGGCACGACCTTGTTCGAGACGATACCGCGCACGGTCACCTTCGCGGCGTCGGCAGGCTATACCGCGGGTGCCGCCGGCAATGCCGTCTACATCGACAATGTGCCGATCTCGGCGGGAGCTGGTGG
>NZ_RZRW01000686.1:0-2693 GCF_003998745.1 Mesorhizobium sp. M7A.F.Ca.US.014.04.1.1
CCGCGAAACTGCTCGACCTGCTGGCGGTGCCGGCGGAGAGCCGCGATTTCGTGCATGTCCACGCGGATCACGCGCTTGTGCCCGGCACTGCGTTGCCGGTGCCGGAAGGCGTGTTTCCGCGTTACGTCGAACAGCCGGACGCGAACATCTGATGCTCGTCGACAGCCACTGCCATCTGGATTTTCCAGATTTCGCCGAGGAGCGGGCGGCCATCGTCGCCCGCGCTTTAGCCGCCGGAATTGGCCGTATGGTGACGATCTCGACACGCGTGAAGCGGTTTCCGCAAGTACTTGAGATCGCTGAAACTTTCGACGAAATCTATTGCTCTGTCGGCACTCATCCGCACAATGCGGCCGAAGAACTGGATATCACGGTCGAGGAGCTTGTGCGGCTATCCGCGCACCCAAAAGTAGTGGCCATCGGCGAGGCCGGTCTCGACTATTTTTACGACAAGGCGCCACGCGATGCACAGGCGCAAGGCTTTCGCAACCACATCGCCGCCGCCCGTGAAACGGGGCTGCCGCTGGTCATCCATTCGCGCGATGCCGATGCCGACATGGCTGATATTCTCGAGGACGAAACAGGGAAGGGCGCCTTCCCCTTCATCCTGCATTGCTTTTCTTCCGGGCGCCGGCTTGCCGAGGTGGGCGTCGCTCTCGGTGGCTACGTGTCGTTCTCGGGCATCCTGACCTTCAAGAATTCAGCTGAGTTGCGTGCCATTGCCGCCGATGTCCCGCATGCCCGATTGCTGGTCGAAACCGATGCGCCCTATCTGGCGCCCGTGCCGTTTCGCGGCAAACGCAACGAGCCCGCCTATGTCGCCCATACCGCCAAAGTGCTGGCCGAAACGATCGGGGTAAGCGAAGCTGAAATCGCCGATCTGACCACAGATAATTTCTTCCGGCTGTTCGGCAAGATGCCGCGGCCTGCAGAGCAAAGTGCCTGAACGATGACTGACCGGCTGCGCCTCACCATTCTCGGCTGCGGCTCGTCCCCAGGTACGCCGCGCATCACCGGCGATTGGGGCAATTGCGACCCCGACAACCCCAGGAACCGGCGCACCCGTGCCGCCGCGCTCGTCGAGCGGATTGCGGCGAACGGCAGCCGAACGACTGTCGTCATCGACACGGGGCCGGATTTTCGGCAGCAGATGCTGCTGGCCGGCGTCAAACGTGTCGATGCGGTCGTCTATACCCACCCGCATGCCGACCATATCCATGGCATCGACGATCTGCGCGGTTTCGTCCTCGATCAGCGCCAGCTCATCGACGTCCATGCCGACAGGGCGACGATGCTTCGGCTGCGGGAAGCGTTCGGATACTGTTTCGAGACGCCGCAAGGCAGTTCCTATCCGCCGATCGTCAGGCCGCATCTCATCGACCACACCAGGCCGGTGGTCGTCGAAGGAGAGGGGGGTACCCTCACCCTCGAGCCGCTGCCGCAGATCCACGGCGACATCGTATCGCTCGGTTTCCGCATTGGCGGTCTCGCCTATTGCCCCGACATCAGCGACTTTCCGGAACCCACCGCCGAACGGCTGGGCGACCTCGACGTGCTGATCATCGACGCGCTGCAGTACCGGACGCATCCAAGTCATCTGTCACTTGGCGAAGCGCTTGAATGGATCCAGCGGCTGGCGCCGATACATGCGGTGCTGACACATATGCACGTGCCGCTCGACTACGTCTCGGTGATGGCCGAGACACCAGCCAATGTCGAACCCGCCTATGACGGCATGGTTATAGAAATCCCTTATGAATCAGCACGATGCGAATAGAGCTTCATGAGGGCTTTCGGCTCCTTGGTGCAAATATCAGCAGCGTTCCGATCCGCTCGTAGCCCATCCGGGGATAAAGCAGCGCCCCGGCATGGGTTGCTGCCAGCACCGAGTACCTTGACCCGCGCGCGCGATCGTCGTGCAACATTTTCGATATCAAAGCCTGACCAATGCCGCGACGCCGGTGCGACGGCTCGACATACATGCTCGAACACCAGGTGGCTCCCACGGCATCCAGGCTGCGAACGCGCCCAACGATGTCGGCGCCGTCGATTGCCACATACTGGCGGAACGGCGCGGTGTCGCCGAGCAAATCGTCTGGGATCGGCTGCCTGCGGATGATCTTTCCCAACTGTGCCGCCCGTTCGGCCGTCTGCACGCGTTCGACCGAAGCAACCGATGGCGGGTTCGGAATCCGGTGCAATCGGTGGACGAAAAAGCCTTCGGTCCGCAGCAGCCGGTAGCCGAGAGCTTTGTAGGCGGTTCGTGTCGGCCCGTCCGGATCGTCGTTCGCGATCACAACGGAAATGGCAAAGCCCGGCCGCGCATGCTGCCGCACGACGGCATCGGTCTCTTGAGCGGCGACGTCATGGACGACCCATTCTTCGCCGCGGTAATCGCGAGGATTCTTGCGTTCGGCATCGCGCATCAGCCACAATGGTCCAACGCGGCTGGCCTCGTAAGGAAAGGTGCGGCTCCTATCAGCGCTGAAGCCATGCACGAACACTTCGATTGCCGCTTCGATCTCGCTGTTTGCCATCTTCATTTCAACAGCCTAGCGTTGGCGATCCGCTCAAGGCAATACGCCACAATCGGCTCAAGCCTATGAGAATCAGCGGCAATTTACAGTTCTTGGCCCATGCGTTAGTTCCATAATCTATCTTATGCGACTTTTGGATACGGCGAGCGGCATGGA
>NZ_RZRW01000687.1:0-2742 GCF_003998745.1 Mesorhizobium sp. M7A.F.Ca.US.014.04.1.1
GAGCCCCCAAGGCGCTGGCCACGCGCGGCCGGATATTCACTGCTGGGATTGGTCGTGGCGGGGCTTGGCTTCGCCGCCGGGAATTACGCCGCGGTCGCCAATCTGGTCGGCGGCGCGACGGCCGCACCTGCAGCAACAGCGGCGGCCCCCGTGCTTCCGGACACGCCCTTCCTCGAGCATGTCAAGCAGGCCGGTGTGCAGGCCTGCTCGACCGTCTATCCAGTGCTCGGACAGATCCTGACGACCGGCACGAAATACAGCGTCAAATCCCTGTGGAACGACCAGGCCGCCGACAAGCACGCCATCCAGGCCTTTGTCGGCATGGACTATGCGTCGGAACGCTATAGCGGACCGGCCGCCGGCATCGTCTTCGCATCGCCCACCGCCACGGGTTGCGAAGGGGCGATGGTGCGGGTGGCGCCATTCGCCAGCCCGTGCGCCGACATCCCATCCATCCTGCCGCAGGGCAGCAAGATCACCGACCATCTCGGGCAGGTCGAGGTCTACGAGCTCGGCGGCAATGCCGGTGAAGCGCTTCTCCTGCCGACGGGCAAAAGCTGTGTGGTGATCTCCCTTGCTTCGGCGGCGAAGTAGGACGCGAAGCGAGTGAGGTCAAGGAAAGGATGCCGACCATGAGATTGCAGGCTTTGGCAGTTTTGGGCTTGACCTTGTTGTGGAGCGGACAAGTCGTCTCAGCCGACCTTGTGGCCCCATCGGAACCGCAACAGGAGGAAAAGGGCATATGGGCGGCCATTGCCTATTCGCAGGCCGATAGCAAATACGGCTTCTTCTGGGGCGCCGACAAGCGGCAGGAAGCGAAGGACATCGCACAGAAATATTGCGAGAACGCAGGCGGAAAGGCCTGCAACGTCGTCACCGTCTTCCGCAACCATCGCCATTGGAATGATGACGACGAGACCGGCTTTCCCTACAAGCACTGCGGTGCGCTTGCCGTGGCAGACAAAGTGGAGAACCGTTTCACGCCCTGGGGCGTGAACTCGGCCGAGACCCGTCGGGAAGCGGAGGATCTCGCTTTGCAGGCCTGCGAGGCGACGGGAGAGAAATGCAAGATCCGCGAATGGGTCTGCACATGAAGCTTGGCCCGAAGGCCGTCTCCGCATGTGGAGCAATTCTATTCTCATTGATGTCGCCGGCGTCTGCCCAGCAACAGGTGGCGGCTGTCCCGGATGGACCCTCATCGCTGCGTGAGGTCTATCAGGACTGGAGCGTGACCTGTTCGGTACGGGAAAAGGCGAGAGTGTGCTCGCTTGCGCAAGACCAGGTCCAGCAGAACGGGCAGAGGCTTCTTGCCATGGAGATCGCGGCACGCCCGGACGGTTCGACGACGGCTACCCTGCTTCTGCCCTTCGGCATCCTCCTTGATCCGGGCGTGACGCTGCAGATCGACGATCAACCGCCGTCCCCGCAGCGCTTCAGGACCTGCCTGCCGACGGGTTGCGTCTCCGTCTTTACGGTTGATCGGCCGACGCTTGGAAAGCTGAGGGGAGGCTCGGTGCTGAAGCTCAATGTCACGACGGACGCCGAGACCCCGCTGAGCTTCCCTGTGTCGCTTCGCGGCCTGACCGCGGCGCTCGACCGCATGGTGGCGTTGAGCGCAAATTAGGGTGCGCGCTGACCAGCTTTTGGCCGCAGTGAGCCACATGAAGCGTACGCCGGCCGCCGCGATGGAGTATTTTTGGACGCGGCATCCAAAGGGGCGTGCCTGAAAAAGGGCTCAACTTCAGGTTGGATCATCGACAGCCGCTATCCGAACCGGCCATGATTCTGGCCATACCGGCCCACTGGCCTGCCGTTTTTTGTGCTTTCCCACTGAATGCGGCGTCTGGATACAACCGCAGCGAGCCGACGTTATGTGCTATTTTTGCTACATCTCGCAGCCTTGTTGCCCAAAAAGGCTATTTAGCGATCTCTAAATCAATAATCGCTCACATATTTCGTGAATCTGTGAATAATCCACCGACGGGCAGGCCTTGGCTTGGTTAGCGCTCTGAAAAGGACGCTGGGGAAACGTTAGGGTGGGATTAATGAATACGACAAACATGTCGACCATAGGCAGGCGCCTTGGTCTTTTGATGGCGGCCACCATGCTGACCTGCGGCAGCGCTCACGCGCTCACGCTCAAGGAGGCGATGGCTGTCGCGGTGGAGTCCAATCCCGAGATTGGACAGGCGATCGAAAATCGCGAAGCCATCGAGTTCGAGTTGCGGCAGGCCAAGGGCCTTTATCTTCCCAGTGTCGATGTCGAGGCATCGGCTGGCGTTCGCCGGCTCGACAATCCGTCCCGGCGCTCTCTTTCCATCGAAGGCGATGCGCTCTATCCGGCTGAAACGGATCTTACCGTTTCGCAGACGCTTTATGACAGCGGCGGAAGGCGGGCCGAATTGAACCGTCAGGCATCGCGCGTCGACGGCGCTTCGTTCCGCGTTCTGGAACGGTCCGAATTCATCGGGTTGTCCGTTGTCCAGGACTATCTGGAATACATGCTGCAGGCCTCGATCGTTGCCGAAGCGAAGAAGAATCTCGGCTTCCACCAGGCAATTCTCGGCGACATCCGGCAAGGCATCTCGGGCGGCGCGCTGAACGAGGCCGACCGTCAACAGGCCGAGGAACGGCTGTTCGCCGCCAAGGCGCGCATGCAGGAGGCGACCGAGGAACTGGAAGCGGCCAAGATCCGCTTCTTCAAAACCGTCGGAAAGCAACTGACCAGCCCTTCGAGGCCTG
>NZ_RZRW01000688.1:0-2740 GCF_003998745.1 Mesorhizobium sp. M7A.F.Ca.US.014.04.1.1
GACGATACCAACACGCCGGCGCCTGACGACAATGACGCAACACCACCGGCGAACAACGCCCCGGCCGCTCCGGCACCGGCGGCACCGGCAAACTGACGCCGAAAAACGGCGTCAGGATCTGACGATGGTGTGAACGACTGCACGGCCCGCGTTGCTTTCGGCGCGAACCCGCATTATATGGCGATTTTAGCGGAGCTTAAGATGGCAGACGCAGACGACGTGCTTTCCGCCGAGGCCGACGACCATTTCCACGACGAATGCGGTGTGTTCGGCATTTTCGGCCGGCAGGACGCTGCGGCCATCGTTACATTGGGCCTGCATGCGCTGCAGCATCGCGGCCAGGAAGCGGCCGGCATCGTTTCCTATGACGGCAGCCAGTTCCATGTCGAACGCCATGTCGGCCTGATCGGCGACACCTTCACCAAGCAGCGCGTCATCGACAGCCTGCAAGGCAACCGCGCCATTGGCCATACGCGCTACGCCACCACGGGCGGCGCCGGCATGCGCAACATCCAGCCCTTTTTCGCCGAATTGGCCGATGGCGGTTTCGCCGTCGCCCACAACGGCAATCTGACCAACGCCATGACCGTGCAGCGCGCGCTGCAGAAGCAAGGCGCGATCTTCTCCTCCACCTCCGATACCGAGACGCTTTTGCACCTCGTCGCCACCAGCAAGGAGCGCGATTTGAACTCGCGTTTCATCGATGCGGTGCGGCAGGTCGAGGGCGCTTTCTCCCTGGTGGCGATGACGGCCAAGAAGATGATCGGCTGCCGCGATCCGCTCGGCATCCGGCCGCTGGTGCTGGGCGATCTCGACGGCGCCTGGATCCTGGCCTCTGAAACCTGCGCGCTCGACATCATCGGTGCGCGTTTCGTGCGCGACCTGAAGCCCGGCGAGATGGTCGTCGTCACGTCCAAGGGCATCGAGAGCCTGTTCCCCTTCGAGCCGCAGAAGACCCGCTTCTGCATCTTCGAATATGTCTATTTCGCGCGGCCGGATTCCTCGGTCGAAGGCCGCAACGTCTATGAGGTGCGCAAGCGTATCGGCGCCGAGCTGGCGGTCGAAAGCCCGGTCGAGGCCGACATCGTCGTGCCGGTGCCGGATTCGGGCACGCCGGCGGCGATCGGCTTCAGCCAGGCGGCCGGCATTCCCTTCGAGCTCGGCATCATCCGCAATCATTATGTCGGCCGCACCTTCATCCAGCCGGGCGATTCGATCCGCCATATGGGCGTCAAGCTGAAGCACAATGCCAACCGGCGCATGATCGAAGGCAAGCGCGTGGTTCTGGTCGACGACAGCATCGTGCGCGGCACCACCAGCCAGAAGATCGTGCAGATGGTGCGCGACGCCGGCGCCAAGGAGGTGCATATGCGCATCGCCTCACCGCCGACACGCGCCTCCTGCTTCTACGGTGTCGACACGCCGGAGAAATCGAAGCTCCTGGCGTCGCGCATGTCGATCGAGGAGATGGCCGAGTTCATTCGCGTCGATTCGCTTGGCTTCCTCACCATTGACGGGCTCTACCGCGCGGTCGGCGAGGCCAGCCGCGACAACGACCAGCCGCAATTCTGCGATGCCTGCTTCACCGGCCAGTACCCGACCCGCCTGCTCGACTTCGAAGGCCACGACAATGTGCGCACGCTGTCGCTGCTGGCGACAAGCGGGACGTAGGCCGGACCGCCATCAGCGTTAGTCAATTCCCGGAATCCATCGCATGACCCTCGACCTTTCCGGCCGCGTTGCGGTCGTCACCGGCGCCTCGCGCGGCATCGGCTATTTCATTGCCAAGGAATTGGCTGCCGCCGGCGCGCATGTCATTGCGGTGGCTCGTACTGTCGGCGGGCTGGAAGAGCTCGACGACCAGATCAAGGCGGCCGGCGGCCAGGCGACACTGGTGCCGCTCGACCTCGCCGACATGGCCGGCATCGACCGCCTGGGCGGCGCCATCCACGAACGCTGGGGCAAGCTCGACATTCTCGTCGCCAATGCCGGCGTGCTCGGCGTCATCTCGCCGATCGGTCATGTCGAAGCAAAAACCTTCGAGAAGGTGATGACCATCAACGTCACCTCGACCTGGCGGCTGATCCGCTCGGTCGACCCTCTGCTGCGGCTCTCCGATGCTGGCCGCGCGATCATCCTGTCTTCCAACGCCGCGCACTCGGCGCGCGCCTTCTGGGCACCCTACGCGGCATCCAAGGCCGCGGTGGAGACGATGATGCGCTCCTGGGCGCATGAGACGCAGAGCCTGCCGCTCAGGGTGAACGCCGCTGACCCCGGCGCCACCCGCACCGCCATGCGGGCCCAGGCAGTGCCGGGCGAAGATCCCGAGACGTTGCCGCATCCCTCCGAGATCGCCAAACGCATCGTGCCGCTGGCCAGCCCGGACCTGAAAGAGACCGGATTGATCTTCCAGGCCAAGCACAATCGCTTCGTCGCCTATAGGCAGCCGGAATAAAAGTTGAGCCTTTTTTTTGACGCATGTCGGTTTCCCAAAAACCGCTGCGCACTTTTAAGCGACATGCGTAGGGATTAAACAGGCCTCCGGAAACGTTTCTTCGACGTAGTCGAAGCCCAAACCGGAGGAACCACCATGCGCAAACTGCTTCTCGCCACCGCGGCCATCCTGATCGCAGCCGCGGGCGCCGCTTACTCGCAAGATGCCAAGATGAGCTTCTTCGTCACCAGTGTCGGTTCCGGCAAGGGTGCCGACCTCGGCGGCCTCAAGGGTGCCGACGCGCAT
>NZ_RZRW01000689.1:0-2733 GCF_003998745.1 Mesorhizobium sp. M7A.F.Ca.US.014.04.1.1
GCCCAAGCTATTGACCCGCGCGGCACCGGCCATGCTTGCCGGGCCGCTCACCCGTTACGGTTTTCGCGACGCCAAGCCGATCAATTTCGGCAAGGGTTCGCCTCGCCGCCTTGCAGTGCACGGCGTCGACGTCTCGCGTTGGCAAGGCAACGTCAACTGGGACAAGCTGCGGGCGCAGGGCGCCAACTTCGCCTACATCAAGGCGACCGACGGTGGCGACCACCTCGATCCGATGTTCATGAAAAACTGGCGCAACGCCGACGCCGCCGGCTTGAAGCGCGGCGCCTACCATTTCTTCTACTGGTGCCGCACGGCGGGCGAGCAGGCGGACTGGTTCATCCGCAACGTGCCCAGGGTCGAAGGCGCGCTGCCGCCGGTGATCGACGTCGAGTGGAACGGCGAGTCCAGCTGCAAGCGGCGGCCGTCGCGCGAAAAGGTGCTGGAAAAGATGCAGGTGTTCATGGACAAGCTGGAGCGCTATTACGGCCAGCGGCCCATCATCTACACCGCGCCCGATTTCTACCGCGACAATCTCAGGGGCGAATTCCTCGACTATCCGTTTTGGCTGCGTGCGGTCGCCCAGCATCCGTCAAAGGTCTATCCCGGTCGCAAATGGCTGTTCTGGCAGTATTCCGGCTCCGGCCTGTCGCACGGCGTCACTGGCCGCATAGACCTCAATGTCTTCCATGGCGACGAACGGCAATGGCGCGCCTGGGCCGGGGGCCGGCAGACGGTAGCCGACGCCAACTGAGACAAGCTATCAGGCTTGGCGTCGTTCGCTTTCTCGGGTGTCCGCCGATCCTCGACCTCTTCGCCGCTCCCTTCAGGACCCGCTCACGCGGCCTGCTTGACCAGCGTGCGCTGTCGGACCATTTCAAGCGCGATATCGGACTGCTCGATGGACACGCTTCCGCCGGCAGCATTCGCTGAGGAAAGTGCCTGGCTCTTTGACCAACAAGGACGCATGGGAGGAAAAGATGGGTGTGTCATCGGAGGCTCTGGCACAGAGCCGTCAAACGATCAGCGCTTACGAGGATTATGCGGAACAATATGATGCCATCGTGCGCCATGTTCCCAACGAGAGGGAGCAGGCATCGCTCAAGCGCCTGGTGGCAATCGCCGGCACAGGTGGCCGGATTTTGGAAGTCGGGTCCGGAGCCGGATACGATGCGGATTTTCTGGAAAATTTGGGCGTCAAGGTTCGGCGCACCGACGCCACCAAGCGGTTTCTCGAGCTGCAGGCCGCGCGTGGTAAGCATGGCGAGTTGCTCGATCTCATCACCGATGATCTCGGCGGCCCCTACGACGCGGTCCTTGCCCTATGCGTCCTGATCCACGTGCCTCGCGACCAGACCGACCAGGTGCTTGCCAAGATAGCCGGGTCGCTGCGCCCGGGCGGCGCCTTCCTCGTCTCGATGCGCAATGGCGACGGCGAGAGATCAGGCGAATATCACATGGTCTACTGGCGCAGGGACGACTTCGCCGCCCATCTCGAAGGCGCCGGGCTGGTCCTTATCAGGGACGATTTCAACGTCGGCCGCAATAGCGAAGAATGGAACACGTTCCTGGCCGTGAAGCCTGCATAACGCGGCGTGGGCTGTTGCCGTTTGCGCTGCTCAGCCTTTTCAGATTTGCGAAAATACAAGACATTGCCGCCGCCATGCTGTCTATGTGCGGGTTCCTGCACTCCTGGGGGGAGACGAGTTGGAACTCAAGATCATGCTTGTCGGCTTTGCCTGCGTGGTCGCGGGCGCGCTGTCGTTCATCACCTTCATGAAATGGCGAGAGGTGAAGGCACTCAGCCGCTGGCTGCCGACGCCGGGAAAGATCATCTCGTCGCGCGTCGAGGCACGCGAGGTCAGAAGCTCGGGCGTTGGTTCGGACAGCACTGATACGACCGAAATGCGCAATTTTCCGGCGATCACCTTCGAATACAAGGTCGGCGGCAAGAAATTTCAAAGCTCGCGCTACAGCGTGAAGGAGAATTTGGGGAATTTCGAAGTCACCGAAACCCTTGCCCAGTTTCCCCGCGGCGCGGAGGTGACTGTCTTCTACAATCCGGCCGATCCGAGCAAAGCCGTGATCGAGCGCACCATGCCCGAAGGCGCCTTCAAGTTCATGATCCAGCTCTCGGCCGGGCTGGTGGTCGGCGCGCTTGTGCTGGTGTTTTCCGTCGGCGGCGTCCTGGAGGCGATCAGGCCGCATTTGCCCAAGCCGCAAAACCTCGGCGCGGGAGCGCTGCTGCTGTTCATGGGCCTGTTTGCCTTGCGCATGGGCTTCGTCCAGAGATCGCTGGCCGAGCAGGCGGCAAAATGGCCGGTCACTGCCGGCCGCATCGATAACTCGGGCCTGCAGGCGCTCCGAAACCATTCTGGCCATGGTCGCTGGCGCACCGTCTTCAAATCCCGCATCGTCTACTCCTATGACGTCGCCGGCCAGCGCTACAGCGCCGATCGTGTGACCTTCGGCGGAACCGTGACGGCTTCGTTGCCCGGCCTCGTCGGCGGCCAGGCACGGCAGTATGTCGAAGGCAGCAAGGTCGACGTCCACTATGACCCCGCCAACCCCGGCTCGGCGGTGCTGGAATGCCGGGTACGGGGGCTCTGGCTGTTATGGATCTGCTCGGCAGGCTTTCTCGGTGGCGCCGCCTTTCTGGTCGGCCTGGTCTGAGGCGCCGGACGCCTTCAACAGCGGACGAGCGGTCCGCTGTCGAAGCCAGGCCAGGTGACCCGC
>NZ_RZRW01000069.1:0-15876 GCF_003998745.1 Mesorhizobium sp. M7A.F.Ca.US.014.04.1.1
CGCACCTTTCGTGCCGCCGACGATGATCCAGCGATAGCATTGCCGTTTCGCCAGGACATTGGCGGCGCGCAGCGGCTCGATGACCGAGCTGAACGCCATCATCGGAAAACCTGGGAACACCAGCACGGCGAAAGTGAGGGGTTCAGTGGGCTTGGGTGGTTCGCGCGTGGCCATGGGGCGCTACATTTCGGGCAGATGGGGTTCGGGGTCAATTGGCCGGTCCATCATCATGAGACGTCCGCGCGCCGCCCCTTGCCCTTCCTCTCCCTCGTCGATCGGGGGAGAGGTGTCGAGCGAAGCTCGACGGAGTGGGGGTCGACCCTCGCCGCGCGCCCTGAGGTCTCTTGCTCGTCAGATTGTGCCTGTCTTGCGGCGACTGCGCGTCTGCGAACGCCTTCCCCCACTCCGTCTCGGCTTCGCCGAGCCACCTCTCTCCCCTCCGGAGGGAAAGGAAAGGAGCCAAGGCAGGGCGATGAGGGGCAACGCTGAAGTTGCAAGTTGATTAAGCTTCTAACCCGCCAGCGCCTGCTCCAGATCCGCAATCAGATCATCGCCATCCTCGATCCCCGCCGACAACCTTACCAGCGAATCCGATATGCCGATCTCGGCCCGTTTCTCCGCCGGTATGGAGCCATGCGTCATCAGCGCCGGGTGTTCGATCAGGCTCTCCACACCGCCGAGGCTTTCGGCGAGCGTGAACAATTGCGTGCGTTCGAGGAACTTTTTGGTGCCGGCTAGGTCGCGGTCGAGCACGGCTGTGATCATGCCGCCGAAGGCATGCATCTGCTGGACGGCGACGGCGTGCTGCGGGTGGCTGGCGAGGCCGGGATAGATGACGCGGCGGACGTCGCGGCGCGCTTCCAGCCATTGCGCGATCTTCAGGCCGTTGGCGGAATGGCGCTCCATCCTGAGCGCCAAGGTCTTGAGGCCGCGCAGCGCCAGAAAACTGTCGAACGGGCCCGAAATGGCGCCGATGGCGTTCTGCAGGAATTTCAGCTGGGCGGCCAGATCCTTGTTGTCGCCGACCACGGCGACGCCGCCGACCATGTCGGAATGGCCGTTGAGATATTTGGTCGTCGAATGCACGACGATGTCGATGCCGAGCTCCAGCGGCCGCTGGATATAGGGGCTGCAGAAGGTGTTGTCGGCGACCGTGAGAATCCCCTTGCGCCTGGCAAGTGCGGCGACGCCTTCGAGGTCGACGATGCGCAGCAGCGGGTTGGTGGGGGTTTCGACCCACAGCATTTTCGTCTCGGGCCGGATCGCGGCCTCGACGGCGGCAAGGTCGGTGAAGTCGACGAACGAGACCTGCAGATCGGCCGAGCGTTTGCGCACCCGCTCCATCAGCCGGAAGGAACCGCCATAGATGTCGTCGGTGGCGACGATATGCGCACCGGAATCGAGCAGCTCCAGCACGGTGGCGATCGCCGCCAGCCCTGACGCGAAGGCGAACGCGGCCGAGCCGCTTTCGAGGTCGGCCACCGCGCGCTCGAAAGCAAAGCGCGTCGGGTTCTGGCTGCGGGCATATTCAAAGCCCTTGTGCACGCCGGGCGATTGCTGGCCATAGGTCGAGGTGGCGTAGATCGGCACCATCACCGCGCCGGTCAGCGGGTCGTGGCTCTGGCCGCCATGGATGGTGCGCGTCGAGAAAGCCAGACGGTTTTTCCCGGCTGGCGGAGTATTGCTGGTCATCGTGCGCGCCTCAGATGGTTGATCAGATCGATGCGGGTAATCAGGCCGACGAATTCGTCGCCGTCGAAGATGATGGCGACCTCGTTGCGGTCGAACACCGGCAGCAGCGCGTCCAGCGTCTGGCTGGCCTGCAGCGTGTGCAGGTTGGAGGTCATGGCCGTGCGCACCGGGCCGTTGAAGCGCTCCCAGCGGCCGTCATAAGGGCCGTCGACCTTGGCCAGTATGTCGCTTTCGTCAACGATGCCGACGAGCTTGCCATTGTCGAGCACCGGCAGCTGCGAGACATCGGAGCGGCGCATGCGGCCATAGGCATTGAGCAGGCTTTCGTCCGGGCCGACATAGACGGTGTCGCCGGTGCGGTGCGAGCGCATCACCAGGTCGCGCAGATCGCCATGCTGCTCGTGCTCGGCCAGCCCCTGCTCGGCCAGCCAGAAATCGTCGAACACCTTCGACAGGTACTTGTTGCCGCTGTCGCAGACGAAGGTGACGACGCGTTTGGGCACCGTCTGCTCGCGGCAATAGCGCAGCGCCGCCGACAGCAGCGTGCCCGAGGATGAGCCGGCAAGGATACCTTCCTTGGACAAGAGGTCGCGCACCGCCAGCATGCTCTGCTTGTCGGGGATCGAATAGGCCTTCTTGACCAGCGACAGATCGGCATTGGGCGGCACGAAATCCTCGCCGATGCCTTCCACGGTCCAGCTGCCGGCCTCTTCCATCTTGCCGGTCTTGATCAGCGGCGCCAGCACCGAGCCGACCGGATCGGCCAGCACCATTTCGGTCTTCGGCGACACTTTTGCGAAGTAGCGGCCAAGCCCGGTCAGCGTGCCCCCCGAGCCGACGCCGACCACCACGGCATCCACATCACCGTCGAGCTGCGAAAAGATCTCCGGGCCGGTGGTGGTTTCATGCGCCAGCGGATTGGCCGGGTTGGCGAACTGGTTGGCATAGAAGGCGCCGGGCGTTTCCGCCGCGATCTTCTCGGCCATGTCCTGGTAATATTCGGCATGGCCCTTGCCGACATCGGAGCGCGTCATGCGCACTTCGGCGCCGAGCGCGCGCAGGTGCTGGATCTTTTCGCGCGACATCTTGTCGGGCACCACCAGCACGATGCGATAGCCCTTGGGGATGCCGACCTGGGCAAGGCCAAGCCCGGTGTTGCCGGCCGTCGCCTCGACAATGGTGCCGCCGCGCTTGAGCTTGCCCTGCTTTTCAGCCGCGGCGATCATCGACAGCGCGATGCGGTCCTTGATCGAGCCGCCGGGATTCTGGCTTTCGAGCTTGATGAACAGCCGGCATTTGCCGGTGTCGAACTTGGTCAGCTCGACCACCGGCGTCTGGCCGATCAGGTCGAGCACCGACTTGTAGGGCGGACGCAGGCGGGACAATTCGGCTTCCGAGGGGGCACTGTCCAGTGTGGCGATCTCATGCTCGCTCATATCGATGCTCCATGACCAAGCGACCGCCTCTGGGCAGGGCGGCAGCGTAGCCTCTTTTCCAGCCCTTTGCAGTCGGAAAGAAGATAGATCGTGCCAATCAACCGGCCAGATGCGGAATGAAATTCCGGTTTGTGCCTCAAGGGCTTGGAGGGTGTGTTGAGATTCAGGTCAGGCCGAGCCGAAAATGGCAGATTCCGAGAACCGGAGCAGAGCGTACTTTTGGGTACGTGAGCACCGGAAGCCACAGGAAGCCGCATTTGCAGGCCGGCATCACCTGAATATCGACACAGCCTACCCCAGCAGCTGCTTGCTCAGCCTCGCACACTGCACGCGGATATCGGGGATGGCGTCGATCTCGAAGAAGGTGCCGCGCGTCAGCGGGCCGACGGCGAGGATCTTGGCCGAAACGGTTCCGTCGCCGGCGATGATCTCGCATTTGGTCGATACGTCGAGGCCGATGCGCAGCGGATCCGGCCTTGCCAGGCCGCGGTCGACCAGCGAGCGCACGACGCTGTTCGACGAGGTCGAGATGTCCCTGACGATGCCAGAGCAATCGTAGATGCGGGCAACCTCGAAGGTCTCGAGACGCTGCGTGTGACGCGACTGGACCTGGACGGTGAATTCGCCGTTGCGCGCAATGTCGACGACGCGGCCGGCGACCAGGCGGATGCGGCCGGATTGCACGGCCTCGGTGACACGGGCGTAGACCTCGGGCGCCATGCGATGGCGGTGGATGTCCCACCAGGCCTTGGTGTGCTCGACGAAGCGGCGTTTGGCGGAAGCCGGCCAGTTCTGCCAGATCTTCTGGTTGAACGGCCGCAGCCCGTCGACGACGTCACGCCAGTCGATGCCGGCCTTCTGGTTTTCCTTGATCAGGTCGCGGAACCAGCCGACGAAATAGGAGAGCTGCGTGCCGAGCGGAATGTCGGCGACGTCGAGCTTGATCGGATTGCCCTTGCGATGCGGCGAGGGCAGCAGGCCGCGCCTGGACACAGCTATGATGTCGCCGCGATGGCCGCGTTGCTCCAGCGCCAGGAAAGCATCGACCATGCTGAGGCCGGTGCCCAGCACCATGACGCCGGCGCCGGGCGGAAGTGCTGTGTCGGCTTCCGATCCCATCCTGATGGCATGGCCTTGCGCCGGCTCCTCGTCGTGGCCGGTGGCCAGCACGGCGAGATGCGCAACGACGCTGGTGCCGTTGGCCAGCGCCACTTCGACGCCGGAGGCGGTGGGCGTGATCGAGAGGCTTTCCTCGCGGATCAGCCGAAGCCGACCGCTCTGCTTTTCCCGCGCTTCCAGATCGACCAGCAACTCGCCGAGATAGCGGGCATAGATGCTGCGTGGCGCATAGAAGGGCGCCTCCTCAGCCGTTGCCAGGCCGCGTTCCTGAAGCCAGCGCCAGAAATTGCCGGGATCGTCGGCATAGGCGCTCATGCCGGCGGCGCTGACATTCAGTACATGCGCCGACAGCAGCGTCGAATAGGCGATGCCCTGGCCGAAATGCGGGCGCCTTTCGATCAGCGTGACGCGCAGGTCGGGATTGGGCGACTTCAGGAGATGCGCGGCCAGCACGACGCCGCTGGCGCCGCCACCGACAATGATGATGGAGTTGGCGCGCCCGGTCATAGGCATGCCTTCGCTCTGCGCAGCGCCAGTGTCAGGCCTGGACCTTCACCGCGACCGGCAGATCGCCGATGCCGACCGACAGGTCGTCGAGAGAGATATCGCGCATTTCGGCGAGGCTGCGCTGATCGAGCACCTCGGCGATCGCCTGCCGGACCTCGAGCATCAGATGTCGGACTTGGCATCTCGCCTCGTTGCAATCTTCACAGCGCTGGTACTGGGTGCGGCTGGCGCAGGGGATCGGCGCCAGCGGACCGTCGAGGACGCGCACCACATGGCCGACCTTGATCTCGTCGGCGGGGCGCGCCAGGCGATAGCCGCCATCCTTGCCCTTGCGGCTCTGGACGAAGCCGGCATTGCGCAACTCGCCCAGGATGGCGTCGAGAAATTTCTTCGGGATGTTGTTGCCGGTGGCGACGTCGTTGACGAAGGCGAGCTGCCCGGCCGGCAATCGCGCGAGGTGGACAAGCGCCTTGAGGCCGTACTTACCTTTTTTGGTGAGCATGAGATCAAATTTTCTCTGGCATGCGACGGCATGGAACCATCGGTTGCAAAACGCCTGGCGTGCGTTGCCGCCGCGTCCAAGCCCGCATGACACATAAATTCTAGTGACATGATGTACAAGCCGAGAACTTCTGATTTTGCTTCGTTTTCAAGCCGCGCGGGCCATTTTGACTAGCCTTTGTGCCCACAGGGACACAAAAGCGCACGAGTTTGGGGGCGCGATCATCGCGATATGGTGACTGCTCATCGTCGCCTCCAATCTCAATGTCGATAAGATTACTATACTTACCCTCGAACACGCGGAATGGGTTGTCAAATCGGCGGTTATTTGAGGCATGAATTTGCCTGGAAGAGGCCGGAAGCGGGAATTCTAGTTCGCGGTGGGCGTAGGCGGAGCCATCACCGCAGTTCAGGAGGTTAAAGGTCGGTGGAACAGAGGGGGGCGCTGGCCCGCCGGCGTCGAAAGGCCTGCCCTGTGGCGACACTCTGCCCCACCGCAACCACCCTATCCGCCTCACCACCTCACCATCGACAGCTTTTTTCTAACAAGCCCGCCTTGGTTGGAAGGATTTAACTCTACAAGAACCATAGAATTAGCTGACTATTATGAAGCATTCCGGTTTTTCTCTTTTCAGGAGCCCTTCATGTCCACCATTTCGCGACGCATTCTTCTGCTCTCGTCGGCGGCACTTGCCGGTGCGGCCTTCCTCGGCCCGGCCCTTGCCAACGACCTCAAGATCACCATCGGCTACCAGACGGTGGTCGAACCCTCGAAAGTGCCGCAGGCCGACGGCGCCTATGAAAAGGCGACGAAGGCCACCATTGATTGGCGCAAATTCGATTCCGGCGCCGATGTCATCGCCGCGGTCGCTTCCGGTTCGGTCGATATCGGCTATGTCGGCTCGAGTCCGCTGGCGGCGGCGGCGAGCCGCGAGTTGCCGATCCAGACCATCTTCATCGTCGGCCTGATCGGCGAATCCGAGGCGCTGGTGGCACGCAACGGCGCCGGCATCGAGAAAATCGCCGATCTCGCCGGCAAGAAGGTCGCCGTGCCGTTCGTCTCGACGACGCATTACAGCCTGCTCGCAGCACTGAAGCATGAGGGCGTCGATCCGAAGTCGGTCGAGATCCTCAATCTCCGGCCTCCGGAAATCGCCGCCGCCTTCTCGCGCGGCGACATCGACGCCGCTTATGTCTGGGATCCGGCGCTCGGCCAGATCAAGACGACGGGCAAGGTGGTGGTGGATTCCTCGCAGGTCGCCGCCTGGGGCGCGCCGACCTTCGACGCCTGGATCGTGCGCACCGACTTCGCCGAAAAGAACCCGGAAGCGGTGCGCGACTTCGTCAAGGTGACGGGCGCGGCATATGCCGAGTTCCTCGCCAAGCCCGAAGCCTGGTCGGTATCGTCGCCGCAGGCGGCCGCGATCGCCAAACTCACCGGCGCCAAGCTGGAAGAAGTGCCGCAGCTGCTCAAGGGCTATGTCTTCCCGACGCTGGAAGAGCAGGCCTCCGACAAATTCCTCGGCGGCGGCACGGTCAAGGCGGTCGAAGCGACATCCACCTTCCTCAAGGAGCAAGGCAAGATCGACGCCGTGCTTCCCGACTATTCGAAATACGTATCGTCGAAATACGTCACCGAGGCGCTCGCCTCGAACTAGTACTCGCTTAACGCAATTCCGGACGGAAAACCGCTTCACGCTTTTCCTGGAATTGCTCTGAACGCGCGCGGATCTTTTTCCCTAACGCCGCGTGCTGACTGCCCCGGAACCGCTGACGAGGGCCGGGGCAGTCGGATTTCAACGAACCGCGAGGCATCCATGCCGCATCTCGTGCTCGACCCGCATCTCGTACTGGACAAGGTCTCGATCCACTATGACGGCCAGGCAGCGCCTGCGGTCGAGCGGGTGTCGATCGATGTCGCCAAGGGCGATTTCGTCGTGCTGGTCGGCCGTTCCGGCTGCGGCAAGACCTCGCTGCTCAACGTCGCCGCCGGCCTTGTCGCGCCGGCGCGCGGTACGGCTTCAATCAACGGCAAGCCGATCACAGCACCTGGCTCGGACCGGGCGGTGGTGTTCCAGAACGATGCTTTGTTCCCATGGCTGACGGCGCGCGAAAACGTTGCCTTCGCGCTCAGGCTGCGCGGTGTCGCTCCGGCCGAGCGGGCGCGGCGCGCCGATGAGCTGCTGGCGCTGGTGAAGCTCGCCGACGCCGGCGACAAGTGCATCTGGGAGCTTTCCGGCGGTATGCGCCAGCGTGTCGGCCTGGCCCGGGCGCTCGCCGCCGAACCCGAATTCCTGCTGCTCGACGAACCGCTCGGCGCGCTCGATGCGCTGACGCGCGAGCGCATGCAGACGACGCTGCTCGATCTGTGGACGGCAAGCGATGTCGGCGTGCTGATGGTGACGCATGGCATCGAGGAGGCGCTGGTGCTGGCCACCCGCATCGTCGTGCTGGCGCCTGGCCCGGGCCGCGTGGTGCAAACTTTCGAACCGGGCTTCTCCAGGCGCTACGCATCGGGCGAGGCCATCCGCACCATCAAGGCCGACCCGGCCTTCGCCGCGGCGCGCGGCGAACTAACCGACGCGATCTTCGAAGGAGAGGCGGCATGACCGTTACCTCCTACACCGAGCGGCCGGGACACAAGGTCGACGAGGCCGACGGCCTGTCGGTGCCGTGGTCGCGGTCCAGCCCGAAACGCAAAGGCGTTTCCGCGCGCGCGGTCAGCGTGGTGACCATCCTGGTGGTGCTGGCGCTGTGGGCGCTGTCGGCCCGCCTGCAACTGGTGTCGCCAGTGTTCCTGCCCTCGCCGGTTGCGGTGTGGAACAAGTTCATCACCGTCGCCCGCGACGGCTTCGTCGATGCGACGCTGCTGCAGCATGCCGTCGCCAGCCTGGGCCGGGTTTTCGCCGCGCTGGTCGCCGCCATCCTCGTCGGCGTGCCGGTTGGGCTCGCCATCGGCATCAGCACGATCGGGCGCGGCATCTTCGATCCGCTGCTGGAGTTCCTGCGGCCGATCCCGCCGCTCGCCTACCTGCCGCTGGTCATCATCTGGTTCGGCATCGGCGAACCGTCGAAGATCCTGGTGATCACTATTTCCATGCTGGCGCCGGTGGCATTGTCGACCGCGTCCGGCGTTCGCGGCGTTTCGCAGGAACGCATCAATGCGGCGCGCTCACTGGGCGCTACTCAGCGCCAAGTGGTCCGCCATGTCATCCTGCCCAGCGCGCTGCCGTCGATCCTGACCGGCCTGCGCATCGCGCTCGGCGCCGGCTGGTCGACGCTGGTCGCCGCCGAACTGGTGGCGGCGACGCGCGGGCTTGGTTTCATGATCCAATCGGCCGCCCAGTTCCTCGTCACCGACGTGGTGGTGATGGGCATATTGGTGATCGCGGCCATTGCCTTCGTGCTGGAATTCACCCTCCGCAGGATCGAGCGCGTGCTCGTCCCGTGGGCGGGACGCGAATGATTGGGAATCAGAAGAGCAGGAGAGAATGACGATGACCCATTCCACCGCCGTGCTGTTCGCCCAAGCCGGCAATTGGCTTCTCGCCTGGACCAGGGAAAGCCAGCCGCTTGAACAGCAACCGAAATCGCCAACGCCGGTCCGCTGGGACGCCGAGCGCGACCGCCTGCCGCCACGCGACGAGAGTTTTTACTGGGCCTGGCAGTACTGGTCGCAGTGAGGGGATTGGCGATTGGCACTAGCCCCCGCGTCTTCGTCATCCTAGGGCGAGCAAGGGCGAAGCGACGCAGCGCAGACCCCAGGATGACGAATTCCAGGTAGCCAAAGAAGATAATTCCCATTCTCCCCTCTAACTCGCAAAATCATTCCTCTACTAAATTTATAGAATTACCTAGCCTCATCCATCTTCCAACCGGCGAGGCCATTTCCGGCGCCGATCCGCAGCGAAGGAGAGGGATCAATGTTCAATCTAACGAGACGTGTTTTCGGCATCGGCCTGCTGGCGGCGACGGTTGCCGTGTCGTCCGGCGCCACGGCGCAGGAGCTGAAGCAGTTCAGCATCGGCTATCAGAAGACCGGCCTGCCGGTGATCGCCAGGCAGCAGCAGGTGATCGAGAAGGCACTTGAAGACAAGGGCGTGACGGTCAAGTGGGTCGAGTTCACCGCCGGTCCGCCGCTGGTCGAGGCGCTCAATGTCGGCGCCATCGATGTCGGCTGGACCGGCGACGCGCCGCCGATCTTCGGCCAGTCGGCCGGTGCCAACATCGTCTATGCCGCAGCGCTGCCGTCGAATGGCGAGGGCGAGGCGATCTTCGTCAAGCCGGCGTCGCCGATCCAGTCGGTCGCCGATCTCAAGGGCAAGCGCGTCGGTGTCGGCAAGGGCACCAGCGCGCACAATCTGCTCGTCGCCGCGCTGGAGAAGGCCGGCATCCCGTTCGACCAGATCACGCCGGTCTATCTCAGCCCGGCGGATGCGGCCGCAGCCTTTGCCAGCGACCAGATCGATGCCTGGACCGTCTGGGATCCGTTCTTCGCCATCGCCGAAACCCGCTACCAGCCGCGTGTGCTGGCCCGCTCCAGCGAGGTGCTGAAGGTCAACACCTATTTCCTCGCCAACAAGGACTTCGCCAAGGCGCATCCCGAAACCGTCACCACAACGATATCAGCCTTGGGCGAGGCGGCGAAATGGGCCGACCAGAACCGCGACAAGGTGGCCGCGGCGCTGCATGAGGTGACCGGCGTGCCGCTCGACGCGCAGATCATCGCCGCCAACCGCACCAAATTCGGCGTCTTCCCGATCACCGACGAGATCATCGCCGGCCAGCAGGCGACCGCAGACCGCTTCTTCAAGCTCGGGCTGATCCCGAACGCGGTCCGCATCTCCGACGCGGTGTGGACGGCACCCGGCAACTGACTTGTCCCCTGACGGCGCCGGATGAGAACGCCCGGCGCCATTTGCGTTCGCACCCATATCTCCAGGAGATCCGCCCGTGACTGTGCCAGACATGACCGCGCCTGCCAGCACCGCACCGCTCGATTTCTTCTGGTTCATCCCGACGCATGGCGACGGCTCCTATCTCGGTTCCGAGGAGCAGCAGCGGCCGCCCGAATTCGGCTACTTCAAGGAGATCGCGCAGGCGGTCGACCGGCTCGGCTTTCCCGGCGTGCTGTTGCCGACCGGCCAGAATTGCGAGGATTCCTGGATCACCGCGACGGGCCTCGCGACACTCACCGAAAAACTGAAGTTCCTGGTCGCGCTGCGGCCGGGCGTGACGCTGCCGACTTTCGCCGCACGCCAGACCGCCGCCCTCGATCGCTTGAGCAATGGCCGCCTGCTGCTCAATGTCGTGGTCGGCGGCAACCCGACCGAGCTCGCCGGCGACGGCGTCTTCCTGCCGCATAACGAGCGCTATGCCCAGGCGCATGAATTCCTGACCATCTGGCGCGGCCTGGTGTCCGGCGAGCGGGTCAATTTCAACGGCAAATATTACCGCGTCGAAAATGGCCGCCTCGACCTTCTGCCGCACCAGGAACGGCCGCCGCTCTATTTCGGCGGATCGTCGGATGCCGGCCAGGACCTCGCCGCGGACCTCGTCGACATGTATCTGACCTGGGGCGAACCGCCGGCGCAGGTCGCCGAGAAGCTGGCCGCGGCGCGCGCAAAGGCGGCGCGGCGCGGCAGAAAACTGCGCTTCGGCATCCGGCTGCATTTCATCGTGCGCGAGACCGAGGACGAAGCCTGGCGCGCCGCCGACCGGCTGATCAGCCATGTCACCGACGCCCAGATCGAAAACGCGCAGGCGCGCTTCCTCAACCAGATGGATTCGGTCGGCCAGCGCCGCATGTCGGAGCTGCATGGCGGCCGCCGTGACAGGCTGGTGGTGTCGCCCAATCTGTGGGCCGGCGTCGGGCTGGTGCGCGGCGGCGCCGGCACGGCGCTGGTCGGCACGCCGGAACAGATCGCCGGGCGCATCCGCGAATACCAGGCGATCGGCATCGATACCATCATCGGCTCGGGCTATCCGCATCTCGAGGAGGCCTACCGCGTCGCCGAGCTTCTGTTTCCGCAGCTCGGGCTCGGCACCAGGCGGCAGCGGGCGCATGAGAACATCGCCAACGAATTCTCGGTCGGCTTCCAGGGCGCCAACCGCCTGCAGGCTTCGTCATGAGCTTTTCCACGCGCCTGCATAGCAACGCCATCGGCTGGCTGCTGCCGGCGCTGATCATTGCCGGCTGGGAGATTGCCAGCCGCGCCGGCGTCATGCCGGCCAACGTGCTGCCGGCGCGCAGCGCGGTCGCCGAGGCCTTCTGGCGGCTGACGCTGTCGGGCGAACTGATCCGCAACATCGGCGTCTCGACCGCGCGCGCCCTTGCCGGCTTTGCCGTCGGTGGCTCCATCGGTTTTGCGCTTGGCCTTGCCAACGGGCTGTCGACGCTCAGCCGCGGCCTGACCGACACGACGCTGCAGATGATCCGCAACATTCCGCATCTGGCGCTGATCCCGCTGGTCATCCTGTGGTTCGGCATCGACGAGGAAGCCAAGCTGTTCCTGGTGGCGCTCGGCGTGTTCTTTCCGATCTACGTCAACACGCTGCTCGGCATCCAGAGCGTCGACCCACAGCTGGTCGAGATGGGCCGCGTCTACGGCATGGACCGGCGCGCCCTGTTCTTCCGCGTCATCCTGCCCGGCGCGCTGCCGTCGATCTTCGTCGGCCTCCGCTATGCCCTGGGCATCATGTGGCTGACGCTGATCGTCGCCGAAACCATCTCGGCCAGTTCGGGCCTCGGCTACATGGCCATGCAGGCGCGCGAATTCCTGCTGATCGATGTCGTCGTGCTGTCGATCCTGATCTACGCGCTGCTCGGCAAGCTCGCCGACAGCCTCGCCCGCCTGCTCGAGCGTTTGTCGCTTGGCTGGCATCCGGCCTTCCAGAACGGATGAGAGATTGCCCATGACCGCCGCCAGCCTGACCGCAGCCCGTTCCTTCGTCGCCACGCCGGTGCGGCCGATCGGCTCCGTCGAAGGACAGCGGGCCTTTGCCTTCAGGCATGCCGGCAAGCGCTTCGGCGACAAGACCGTGCTCGACGGCATCGACCTGGACGTGCCGGCCGGGCAGTTCCTCGCCGTCATCGGCAAGAGCGGCTGCGGCAAGAGCACGCTGTTGCGGCTTCTGGCCGGGCTCGACCGGCCGACATCGGGATCGCTGTCCTTCGGCGTCGAAGAGGAAGGACACAGCCGCACGCCCTTCATGTTCCAGGAGCCACGGCTCCTGCCCTGGGCCAGCGTGGTGAAAAACGTCGAGGTCGGGCTGACCGGCATCGCCACCGGTAGCGAAGCGAGGCACCGCGCGCTCGACATCCTCGGCGAGGTCGGGCTTGCCGACCGGGCCGACGAATGGCCTTCGGTGCTGTCCGGAGGTCAGAAGCAGCGCGTGGCGCTGGCCCGCGCGCTGGTCGGCCACCCGCAGATCCTGGCTCTCGACGAGCCGCTCGGCGCACTCGACGCCCTGACCCGCATCGAGATGCAGCAGCTTCTGGAACGCATCTGGATCGCGCAGAAGTTCACGGCCGTGCTGGTCACGCATGATGTCGCCGAAGCGGTCGCGCTCGCCGACCGGGTCGTGGTGATCAGTGAAGGCCGGGTCGCGCTCGATCTGGATGTGCCCGTGGAACGGCCGCGCCGGCGCGGTTCGGTGGAGCTGGCCCGGCTGGAGGGCAAGATTCTGGATCGGCTGTTCGGGTAGGGCTGTCGGGGGCAGGGCCCTGGAGGACCGCCTTCCCCCACTCCGTCGCAGCTTCGCAGCACCACCTCTCCCCCCCTCCGGAGGGAGAGGAAAGGAGCCAAGGTCGGCGAGCTCGCGCTTTTCCTCTCCCCCGTCGATCGGGGGAGAGGTGGCCCGAAGGGCCGGAGTGGGGTCGACCTTTCATCAAGCTCACCCGCTTGACCGGTTCGCCCACACCAACCCGATCAGCCCGACCAGCATGGTGACGACGCCGATATAGAGCCATTGCGACTGGCCGGTCATGAAGCTGCCGCCGACAACGCCGATGCCTTGCAGCGACCACAGCGCGCCGACGGCAAGCACAATCAACGCCAGCAGATTTTTGGTCAGCCTCATTGCCGGATCTCCCTTTTGAAGTCGATTGGTTACAGCATCGGGACCGCGATAAAAGAGCCAAAGGAAGTGGCCCGGCCGCGCCGAGCTCTACTTGGATATTAATGTTCGATCTTGTCAAACGGATGCCCGATAGCAACACAAAGATCATCGTTGATTGATCATCGCGTGCCGGAAAATCCCTGACAGACTGTTACCCAGCGACTCCAAACGTGTGCCATTGCCACGGAACCGCCAGATCACTGCCGCATTTCCCGCCTTATTTGGCACCTAACGGCTGGGGTCTGTCAAAAACGGAGCCATCCCCCAAATATGAAGAACCCAAAACAGACCGCGATTGTCGCGGTAACGATCGCTGCTGGCCTGATGGTCGGCGCTTCTTCGGCGACCGCCGCCGCCCAGTGCGGCCGCGCCTCGTGGTACGCCCTGCACTCCAGAACCGCCTCGGGCGAGCGCATGAACCCGTCGGCGATGACCGCCGCGCATCGCACCTTGCCTTTCGGCACCAAGCTCAGGGTGACCAACAAGAACAACGGCCGCAGCGTCGTCGTGCGCATCAACGATCGCGGTCCGTTCATCAAGGGACGCGTGCTCGACCTGTCGAAGGGCGCGGCCGGCCAGCTCGGCTTCATCGGCTCCGGCCACACTTCCGTGTGCATGGCGCGCGTCTAGAGCTTCCTGTGTCCGGCAAGGGCCGGACACATTACCTACACATTTCGCAGCCGCACACTGAGCCGGCTGGCACCGTTCGGCCCCGATTTCCATGGCCTTGAACCAAAGAAGCATTGGTCACGCAGCGTGACGTATTGCATCGCAGCAATTAGTTGTTAACTTCCCCGCGAGACATTTAGGCTCGGCGCTGCTCGTCGTGCCTTCGGTCGCAGGCAGCAGCGGGGTTTCTCGATGTTCTACCAGCTCTATGAGATGAACCACGCCGCCCTGCAGCCGGCGCGCCTCTATGCCGACGCGGTGCGGATGTTCTACTCCAATCCGCTCAATCCGTTTTCCCACACGCAATGGGGCCGTTCGATCGCGGCGACGGCCGAACTGTTCGAGCGCACCACGCGCCGCTACGGCAAGCCGGCCTTCGGCCTGAGCAAGACCGTGGTCGACTGGAAGAGCGTCGAGGTCGCCGAGAAGACCGTCTGGTCGAAGCCGTTCTGCAATCTCGTGCGCTTCGAGCGCGCTGTCCCCGCCGGGCGCAAGCCCGATCCGAAGCTTCTGATCGTGGCGCCGATGTCGGGCCATTATGCGACGCTGCTGCGCGGCACGGTGGAAGCGATGCTGCCCTATGCCGACGTGCACATCACCGACTGGGTCGATGCCCGCATGGTGCCGCTTGCCGACGGCCAATTCGATCTCGACGACTACATCGACTATGTCATCGACATGCTGCACACGCTCGGGCCGGACACGCATGTGATGGCGGTGTGCCAGCCTTCCGTGCCGGTGCTGGCCGCCGTGGCGCTGATGGAATCCAAGGGCGACCCGTTCGTGCCCTCGACGATGACGTTGATGGGCGGGCCTATCGACACGCGCAGCAACCCGACCGCGGTCAATCTGCTGGCGCAGGAAAAAGGCATCGACTGGTTCCGCGACAATGTCGTGATGCATGCGCCGTGGCCGGTGCCAGGCTTCGGCCGCGAGGTCTATCCAGGCTTCCTGCAGCTGTCCGGCTTCATGAGCATGAACCTCGATCGCCACATCATCGCCCACAAGGACTTCTTCATGCATCTGGTGAAGCATGATGGCGACAATGCCGAGAAGCACCGCGATTTCTACGACGAGTATCTGGCGGTCATGGACCTGACGGCCGAATTCTACCTGCAGACCGTCGACACCGTCTTCGTGCGGCAGGCCTTGCCAAAGGGCGAGATGACGCATCGCGGCACCAGGATCGATCCGTCGGCGATCCGCAACGTCGCGCTGTTCACGGTCGAAGGCGAGAACGACGACATATCAGGCCTTGGCCAGACCAAGGCAGCGCATGATCTTTGCCCCAATATCCCGGCTGAGCGGCACGCCCACTACATGCAGCCGGCGGTCGGCCATTACGGCGTGTTCAACGGTTCTCGCTTCCGCTCCGAAATCGTGCCGCGCATCGTCGACTTCATCACCAGCTACGGCCGCCAGGAGCGTGTCGCGGCGAAGCCGAAGCTGGTCCGCGCCGCCAAGAGATAATGCACGTCGTCCAAAATTGCGGGTTTTGGGACGATGATTTGCATAAAACCAAGCTTAACGGCGACAAGCCATGCGATTGACCGGTAAAAGCCGGCTGGCTGGCTGATTCTGTTGCACAAGTGCCGCTGTCCAGCCCCTCGGGTAACCATGCCGACAATCCGACCGTCGTCGTAATTGACACGGACTGTAAATCCCCCTTAACCTTTCGTTAATAACAAAGGGTGAGCGGGGACAATGATTTCCTCATCGATGGCGCGACGGCTGCGCGTGTATGTGGCGGCCGGGCTGGCAATGACGGCGGGCTGGGTGGCACCGGCCTTGGCGGGTGGAGCGATGGCGACCTTGGGGCTCACCTCGCAGC
>NZ_RZRW01000690.1:0-2729 GCF_003998745.1 Mesorhizobium sp. M7A.F.Ca.US.014.04.1.1
GGCGGAAAGCCCGCTGCCGCGTCGGAATTCCTGCGCGGGGCCAAGATCGAAAAAGGACTGAAATTCTCATGAGCATGATGTCGATACGCGCGGCAACGCCGCGGGATCGCGAGGCCATCCGCCTCGTCGAGGAACACGCTTTCGGCCAGCAGGCGGAGGCCGGTCTGGTCGACGCGCTGGTGACCGGCGGCGACGCGGTTGCCGAACTGGTTGCGGAAGAGGACGGCCAGGTGGTCGGCCATATCCTGTTTTCGCGGCTGTTCGTCCAGAATGGCGGCAAGACCTTCGCGGCCGTGGCGCTGGCGCCGCTGGCGGTGGAGCCCTCGTTCCATGGCAGCGGCATTGGCGGCGCGCTGATCCGCGAGGCGCATATCCGCCTCAAGGATGGTGGTGAGACGCTGGCCGTGGTGCTGGGCGACCCCACCTATTACGGGCGTTTCGGCTATAGCCACACGCGTGCCGAGAACTTCGAAAGCGAATACCAGGGCGAAGCGCTGCAGGCGCTGGCCTGGGGTGACGCGCCAGAAGCAGGCAGGCTGGTCTACGCCTCCGCCTTCACCGCTCTCGCCGCGTAGAACAGTCAGCCGTTTTCACGGAAACGGCGAACTGCACTCCTCTTTGTTTTAACGCAATTCCGAACGGAAAACCGTTTCACACTTTTCCTGGAATTGCTCGAGGCGAGAGCTCTAGCCGCAAATGCCGCGTTTTCGCCTCGACATCGAATATGACGGCAGCCTGTTTGCCGGCTGGCAGCACCAGGCGGATCAGCCTTCGGTGCAGCAGGCGATCGAACAGGCGATCGAAAAATTCTGCGGCGAAGCGATCAGGCTGCGCGCCGCCGGCCGCACCGATGCCGGCGTGCATGCGACCGCGCAGGTGGCGCATGTCGACCTCGTCAAGGCGTGGCCGAGCGACAAGGTGCGCGATGCCGTCAACGCCCATCTGCAGGCGGCCGGGGCGCGCATCGCCATCCTGAAAGCGACGGTGGTCTCCGACAGTTTCGACGCCCGCTTCTCGGCCATTGGCCGCCACTATCTCTACCGCATCCTGAACCGCCGCGCGCCGGCCGCGCTCGACAAGGGCAAGGTGTGGTGGGTGCCGAAGCGGCTCGACGCCGGCGCCATGCACGAAGCGGCAAAGGTCCTGCTCGGACGGCATGACTTTACCACCTTCCGCTCGACCCAGTGCCAGGCCAACAGCCCGATCAGGACGCTGGAACGGCTCGATGTGAGCCGACAAGGCGACATGGTCGAGGTCAGGGCTTCGGCGCGCTCGTTCCTGCACAACCAGGTGCGTTCGATGGTCGGCTCGCTCAAGCGTGTCGGCGACGGCGGCTGGAGCGCGGCCGACCTGAAAACATCGCTCGAGGCGCGCGACCGCGCCGCCTGCGGCCAGGTGGCGCCGCCCGACGGGCTGTTTCTCACCGGTGTCGATTATCCGATCGAGACGAGCCCGGAAAGGCTCTGAACTCCGACATCGTCCGGGACGGTGATGCCGAGCAACGTCTGCAGGCCGAACAGCACCAGCAGCGACGCAATGAACATGCCGACGAAAACGGCCGTGCCGACCGCTGCGCCCCTGCCCATCGTGGCATTTGTCATGCGCCAGGTCAGCACCATAGAAAGGGCAAAGAGGAACAGCGACACAAGGCTCGAAACCTGGCTTGCGGACGACAGGAAAAGCCGGATCAGCGCCGAAGGCAGCATCAGCCAGGCGGTGATGGCCGAAGCCCAGTTGCTGGCAACGACGTAGTGGACGAAGCGGCCGCCTATGCCGGCGCGCGGCGCGATGAAAGCGAGCGCAACCAGCGGCAGCACCCAGGAGCCGATGTCGACCGTCGCCAGGCGCACCAGCATGCTGAAGCGCCCCGCGAAGGCGTCGGGATCGCCGATTTCGTTGGCGATGCCGACCCAGCCGACGATCAGCGCCGGTGCTGCAACGACAATGGCGAAGAAGGAATTCCAGAAGCCGTCGGCCGACAGGTCGAGCAGGCGCAGGCCGTCGGCTCTGCCGAGCATCAATCGCCAGGCGCCCGTCAGCGAAGCTTGGGTTTCGTCCGCCGAAAGCATGCTGTTCAGCCCTGTCCGAACCAGTCTTCTATGAAGCGCTGGTAGATTTGCGTCAGCGTCTCGAGGTCGGCAATGGCGACGCGCTCGTCGACCATGTGCATGGTCTTGCCGACCAGCCCGAACTCGACCACCGGGCAATAGTCCTTGATGAAACGCGCATCGGAGGTTCCACCGGAGGTCGACAGCGTCGGCTCCTTGCCGACCGCCGACTTGATCGAGCCGCGCAGCGTTTCGATCAGCCTGTCGTCACGGGTCAGGAAGACATGGCTCGGCCGGTCGCGCCAGACGAGCTCGTAGTCGACCGGCGTCTTCTTGCCCTGCCGGTACTTCTTGCGCCTGGCCGCCTGGTCGAGCCGGTTGTGGATTTCGGCCTGCAGGGTCTCGTCCGTCCAGGTGTCGTTGAAGCGGATGTTGAAGGTCGCGGTCGCTTTGGCCGGGATGACATTGGTGGCCGGGTTGCCCACATCGATGGAGGTGACCTCCAGATTGGTCGGCTGGAAATCCCTGGTTCCCTTGTCGAAAACCGGATGCAGCAAGGCATCGACCAGGCTCATCAGCCCGCGCACCGGATTGTCGGCAAGCAAGGGATAGGCGACATGGCCCTGGCGGCCATTGACGGTGACGGCGCCGGACATCGAGCCGCGGCGGCCGATCTTGATC
>NZ_RZRW01000691.1:0-2727 GCF_003998745.1 Mesorhizobium sp. M7A.F.Ca.US.014.04.1.1
GCCCCGAAGCGGCCGGATGAGGGGGCTGCCTCGCTCACGGGGATCGAATTCATCATCAATTCCCCGCCTGTTGCTGCGGCAAGAGATAGCCGGTCGTCGACCGGGCGAGCACCAGATAGCGCGCGGCGACCGCCTTGACCTCGTCTGCGGTGACCTTGCGGATGCGGTCCGTCCATTGCTGGACGTCCTGCACATTGCCGCCGGTGGCCAGCGTCGAACCGTAGATGTTGGCCATGGAATCCTGCTTGTCGCGGGCAAAGATCATCGACCTGACATAGCGGTCCTTGGCCTTTTCCAGTTCCGATGGCGTCACGCCATCCTTGACGATGCGCACCACCTCCGCATCGACTGCCGCTTCGACGTCGGAAATCCTGGCATCGCCGCGCGGCGCGCCGTAGACGGTGAAGTTGGTGTCGTCGAGCATGGTGCCCTGGAAAAAGGCGCCGGCGCTGGATGCGATACCTTGCTGGACGACAAGCGCCTGGTAGAGCCGGCTGCGATTGCCGCCGCCGAGGATCTCCGCCAAGA
Organism: Mesorhizobium sp. M7A.F.Ca.US.014.04.1.1; assembly: GCF_003998745.1. Classification (NCBI taxonomy): domain Bacteria; kingdom Pseudomonadati; phylum Pseudomonadota; class Alphaproteobacteria; order Hyphomicrobiales; family Phyllobacteriaceae; genus Mesorhizobium; species Mesorhizobium sp. M7A.F.Ca.US.014.04.1.1. Next base: position 529 of record NZ_RZRW01000691.1, read on the forward strand.
GGTCGAGCGCTTCCGCCTCGCCCGGCTTTCCCGAATGATAGGACGGCACCACCCATTGCGTGGAAAAGCTCGGCACGCTGACGCGGGCATCGGAGAGCGTGACCGTGCGCTTGGTGTTCTGCTCCGGCTCGACCGGGCGGATGCGGGGCGGCAGATCGGGGCCGCGCGCCACCTTGCCATAGGTCTTTTCGGCCAGCGCCCGCACCGTGTCCGGTTCGACATCGCCGGCGACGATCAGCACGGCGTTATTGGGCCGGTAGTATTTGTCGTAGAAGGCGGTGGCGTCGACGCGGTTCAGCTGCTGCATCTCCTGCATCCAGCCGATGACCGGAATGCGATAGGGCTGGTTCTGCCACAGCGTCGCATCGACCTCCTCGTCCAGCACAGCCTCGGGGCTGTTGTCGATACGCGAGCGGCGCTCCTCGAGGATGACGTCGCGCTCGGTCTTGATGACATCATCGGTGAGGATGAGGTTGCGCATGCGGTCAGCCTCGAAGCTCATCATCAGCCCGAGTGCCGACGGCGCCACCGTCTCGTGGAAAGCGGTGTAGTCATAGGAGGTGAAGGCGTTGTTGGATCCGCCGATATCGGAGACGGCGCGGTCGAACTCGCCGGCCGCATGGTTGGTCGTTGCCTTGAACATCAGATGTTCGAAGAAATGCGCGATGCCGGATTTGCCGGGCGGCTCGTCGGCGCTGCCGATCTTGTACCAGACCATGTGGGTGACGATCGGCGCACGGTGGTCGGGAATGACGACCACCTCCATGCCGTTGTCGAGCAGGAAATCCGTGACCTTGAACTCGGCCGGAACCGTGTTGGGCAAGACGGGGCTCTCGGCCAGCACTGGGCTGGTCGTGACAAAAGCCAAGGAGGTCGCCAACAGCGTTCCCCGCAGCCATTCAATCCTGGATGTCATCAACGGCTCCGGTTCTGTCGACAGACGATAGGCAAGGTGCTGGCGACAAGCAAAGTGATTTGTTGATCATGTTGCCGGCAAAGGCGGCGGCAAAGAGGCCGGCCCATGGATGCCCGGCCAAGGATACGAGGCGTATCAGGCCGCCTCGATGAAGCGGATGACGGTCTCGCCATAGTTGCGTTCGTCCAGCACCGAAAAGCCGGGGCCTGGCTCGAAGGACGCCACCGCGGCCTCTTCGACCACGCACAGCGCGCCGGGGCGAAGCCAGCCGCCGGCTTTGGCCGACTGCAAGGCGCGCTCGCCAAGGCCCTTGCCATAGGGCGGGTCGGCGAAGACAAGGCCGAACGGCGCCAGCGTGCCGGCCTCGCCGAGGCCGGTGGCATCGCGGCGGAAGATCTTGGTGCGGCCGGTGAGCCCGAAGGCCTCGACATTGTCGCGGATCAGGCCACGGCCTTCCGCCGATTCCTCGATGAAGACACCGTAGGAGGCACCGCGCGACAGCGCTTCCAGTCCCAGCGCGCCGGTGCCGGCGAACAGGTCGAGCACGCGTGCCCCGTCCAATTGCTCGGCAAAGCGATGCGCCAGCACGTTGAAGACCGCCTCGCGGGTACGATCGGTCGTCGGACGGATGGCGCTCGAGCGCGGCGTCGCCAACGGACGCCCGCGAAACTCACCGCCGACGATTCTCATCTCGCTTTGGGGCCTCGGGGACCGTTGCGCGGACGCTCACCGCCGCCAGCCCCGCCCGGACGTTCGCCGCGCGGCTTGCCGAACGGCTTTGCACCGGCCGGTTTGCCATAGGTCGGTTTGAACGAGGCCTTGCGCGCCTTGGCGTCAGCCGCCTTGGCGGCGTCAGCTTCGGCCCTGCCCTTGCCGATCGGTCGCGCGCCTGGCGCCATCCAGACATTGGCCTTGCGCTGGCCGGGCGGCTCGATCGGCCGCTGCTCGCGCTCGGACTTTTTGCCACCGCCCGGCTTGCCACCAAAAGCACCACGCGGCTTGTCGCCGAAGCCACCGCGCGGTTTGTCGCCGAAATTGCCGCGCGGCTTGTCGCCAAAGCTGCGTTCGGGACGCGGGGCGCGTTCGCCAAAACTCTTCTCAGCGTTTCTGTCGGGGCTTGTCGACAGTTTGCCCAGAGCCTCATCGCGGCTGCCTTCGCGGCGCTTGCGATTCTTGATCAACCCGCCCTCGCCGATCGGGCGGCGCTCGCCATCGCGGGTGAATTTCGGCCGTTCCGGCTCCGGCTCGCGAACTTCGGTGCGCCGCACCGGCTTGTTGGAAAA
>NZ_RZRW01000692.1:0-2722 GCF_003998745.1 Mesorhizobium sp. M7A.F.Ca.US.014.04.1.1
GGATGGGCGATTTCAACATGGAGCCGGGCAGCGCCGAATATCGCCGCATCGTCGGCAGCACGCCCTACCATCGGGGTGCCGCCTATCTCAGCGGTTTCGTCGATGCCGCCGCCGTTGCCGGGGAGCCAGTTCCGGACTTCCACACCCATGTGAAGACCATCGACGGCAGATTGGCAAAGCGCCGGCTCGACCATTGCTTCGTCGGCGGCATGTTCGCCGGGCGGGTGCGTTCGATCTGTGCCGATATCGACGAGGTTGCGTCGGATCATTTTCCGTTGCGGGTCGACATCGACCTGGAAACGCCCGGCATTGCCACATGACGCTTTTCGTCTTTTTCGCAGTGCTTGCCGCCGCCGCCATGCACGCGATCTGGAACGCGCTGGTCAAGGTCCATCTCGACCGCTTCCTGTCGATCACGCTGATGACGCTCGGCATGGGCGCGGCGGCACTCGTGGTGCTGCCCTTCGTCGAAGTGCCGAAGGCGGAGGTGTGGCCCTACATCATCGCCTCCGTCATTTTCCACATGGGCTACCGCACCTTCCTGATCGGCGCCTACAAGGCCGGCGATTTCGCCCAGACTTATCCGCTGGCGCGGGGCACCGCACCTCTGCTCTCGGCCTTTGGCGGCATGTTCGTCGTTGCCGAGATTCCCGGCCCGTTCGCCATGCTCGGCATCTTCCTGTTGTCGGCCGGCACGCTGGTGATGTCGTTTCGTGGCGGCGCACATCTGGAAAAACTCAATCTGCGCGCGGTTGGCTTCGCACTGGGCACTTCCATCTTCATTGCCAGTTACACGCTGTCCGACGGCAGCGGCGCACGGCTGGCGGCAACCGCGCAGAGCTATGCAGCCTGGCTGTTCATCTGCGATGCTTTTGGCGCCTTGGTGCTGTGCCTCATCTTCCGCGGGCCGAAGGCGCTGCCGGTGTTGGCGCGCGACTGGAAGGCAGGGCTGTTCACGGGCGTGCTCAGCGGCGCCGCCTACTGGATCGTCATGTGGGCGATGACCAAGGCGCCGATCGCCTCCGTGGCCTCGCTGCGCGAAACCTCGATCCTGTTTGCCATGATGATCTCGGTCTTCGCTCTCGGCGAAAAAATGACCGGCTGGCGCGGTGCCGCCGCGCTCAGCATCGTCGCCGGTGTCGTTGCGCTCAGGCTCGGCTGATTTCGACCCTAATTGAGTACGGTCATCAACTGGCCACGTCGTTCCGGACTGAAACGGATGACGACGATGATGCAGATGGCGACCACGCCTGCGAACAGCGCCAGGGCATAGCCATAGCTGCCTCCGGCGCTTTCCGCGATTCCTGCCTGATAGGGGCCGCCATAGGACGCGGCGAGATTGCCCGCCTGATAGATAAAGCCGGGCAAGGTCGCCCGCACCGCCCCGGGCGAAAGCTCGTTGAGGTGCACGGGGATGACGCCCCAGGCGCCCTGGACCGCGACCTGCATGACGAAGGCGCCGATGGCGAGCATGAACGGCGTGGTCGAGTAGGCCCATAGCGGGATCGACGGCAAGGCGATCAGGCAGGCCAGCGTGATGGCGTTGACGCGGCCGATCTTTTCGGACAGCGCGCCGAATGCCAGGCCGCCGACGATGGCGCCGATATTGGCGACGATGGTGATCCAGCTCACCGTATGCGGATCGAAGCCGTGCTGCTTCTTCAGGAAGGTCGGGTAGAGGTCCTGCGTGCCATGACTGAAGAAATTGAAGAACATCATCAGCACGACGGCATAGAGCGCGACACCCCAGTGTTTCTGCAGGGTTTCCCACATGCCCGGTCGAGCCGTCTTCTGCGCTTCGACGAAGGCCGGCGATTCCGGCACATGCGAGCGGATGAAGAGCACAATCAGCGCCGGCACGAAGCTGAGCAGGAACATGGCGCGCCAGCCGATCGTGTAGCCGCCGATCGTCTGCTGATAGAGCAGGCCATAGACCACCGCCGCCAGCAGATAGCCGGCCGGATAGCCGCATTGCAGGATGCCGGAGACCATGCCGCGTGCGCTCGGCGGAATGGATTCCATGGCCAGCGAACTGCCAAGCCCCCATTCGCCGCCCATGGCGATGCCGAACAGCGCGCGCAGGGCGAGGAAGATGCCGAGATTGGGTGAGAAGGCGGCCAGCGCGCCGATCACCGAATAGCTCACGATGTTGAGCATGAGGATCGGCTTGCGCCCGTACTTGTCGGCAAGCATGCCGAAGAAGAACGCGCCGATGAAGCGTGTGGCCAAGGTCAGGAACAGCGCCTTGGAGACCGCGGGCACGTCGGCGTGGAATTCGGTCGCGATATCGGTGAGCAGGAATGTCAGAAGGAAGAAATCGAAAGCATCGAGCGTCCAGCCCAGGAACGAGGCGAGGACGGTCTTCTTCTGCTGCGAATTAAGGGGCAAATCTTCCTCCTCCACCATCATCGATGTGAGGAATTATCAGCCAGTTCAGGGAAGACCGGTGGTCACTTTTTCGCGCGGCTCATTTGATCGAACGCCCCTGAGGTGCGATGAGGAGCGACCGGTGCCATCTGTCGATGAACTCGATCGTGGCTTGATGGTGAGTCTAGATTTCGAGATCAAACACCATCAGCCCGTCCGTGCCGCCTTCCAGGGCAGCGACCAGGCGTGCGCCGGCGCGCTGGTGCGCTTCATGCGCAAGATAGGCATCGCGCGCGGCAGCATCGCGGAAGTCGATGGTGAAGCCATGGGTGAAGCCGCGCGCGATCGGCTCGGG
>NZ_RZRW01000693.1:0-2720 GCF_003998745.1 Mesorhizobium sp. M7A.F.Ca.US.014.04.1.1
CGCGAGGTCAGCCCCTGCATGCCGCCCATGCGCACGGCATCCTCGTCCTCGACGAGCAGCACCGTGGCCGAGCCCGACAGATCCTTGGCCGGATCGGCGACCTTTGCCGGCGCCGCCGGCGCATCGCCGGGCTCGCCTGCCTTTTTCGCTTCGGCGATGTGACGCGGCAGGAAAATGCGGAAAGTCGAGCCTTTGCCGACTTCGGAATCGCAGAAGATGAAGCCGCCGGTCTGCTTGATGATGCCGTAGACCATCGACAGGCCAAGGCCGGTGCCTTTGCCGACTTCCTTGGTGGTGAAGAAGGGTTCGAAAATCTTCTTCAGCACGTCGGGCGCGATGCCGCTGCCGGTGTCCTCGACTTCGACCACGACATAGTCCGCCGGGGCGAGTTCGCGGTAGGAAAAGGCCTTGCACTCCTCGGCGGTCACATTGCGGGTGCGGACGGGCAGATCGCCGCCCGCCGGCATAGCATCGCGCGCGTTGACCGCAAGGTTCACCACCACCTGTTCGAACTGCCCGATATCGACCTTGACCGGCCACAGGTCGCGGCCATGGTCGACCTTCAGCTTGATGTCGTTGCCGACAAGGCGGGCCAGCAGCATCCTGAGATCGGCGAGCACGTCGGTCAGGTTGAGCACTTCCGGCCGCAATGTCTGCTTGCGCGAGAAGGCCAGAAGCTGCCGCACCAGCGAAGCCGCCCGGTTGGCATTCTGCTTGATGTTCATGATGTCTGGGAAGGACGGGTCCGACGGGCGGTGATTGGTCAACAAAAGGTCGGACGCCATGATGATGGCGGTCAGCACATTGTTGAAATCATGCGCGATGCCGCCGGCAAGCTGGCCGACTGCCTGCATCTTCTGGCTTTGCGCCATCTGCCCTTCCAGCGCCTTCTGCTCCGTTGTCTCGACGGCGTAGACGATGGCCGACTCCTCGGCGCCCTCGCCGCCGGTGCCGTCAGCGACGGCGTTGACGTAGAAGCGGATGTGCCGTTCGTCGTTGCCGGGCAGAAGCGTGTCGATCGGCTCGATGTCGGCCTGCCGCTGCTGCGCTTTCTCGAAGGCAGCCGCGAAGGCCGGCCGGTCGCGTTCGTGGATTACCGTGTCGAGCCGCACGCGACGGTCGACGGCGTCGCGATCGACGACAGACGAAAACAACGACAAAAACGGCGCATTGGTGCGCAGGATGCGTCCGTTGTGGTCGACGCCGGCGATTGCCATCGGTGTCGAGTTGAAGAAGCGGGTGAAGCGCACTTCCGAAGCCCGCAAATCGGCAGAGGCATCCTCGCCTTGCGTGCGGTTGAGCACGATCGTGCGTGTCGGCCCATTCAATCCTTCGCGGCTGGCCGAAACGCGGTGCATGAAGCGCACCGGCAGCGCTTCGCCCGTCATGGTCGTCAAATCGAGATCGATCACCGCGTTGCGTGTGGTGCCGGGGTCGGCCTTGACCGAGCGGACCAGCGCCATGCCGTCGCCGGCCACGATCTCCGACAGAGACACGGCGCCGGGCGTGAAGCTGGTGAGGTCGATGCCCAGCCATTCGGCGAGCGTGGCGTTGATGTAGGTGACGCGGCCCTCCTGGTCGGCCGAAAAGAAGCCGGCCGGCGCGTGGTCGAGGTGATCGATCGCCTTCTGCAGATCGAGGAAGAAGCGCTCCTGCTCGGCCCGCTCCTGCGAGAGGTCGGCAAGCTGCCAGGCCAGCATCGGCAGCCGCTGGCCCGGAACGCTGAAGGCGCGGGCGCGCGCGCGGTACCAGCGGGCGCCCGGCTCGGCACCGGGCCGAATGGACTGTGCGAGCCTAAACTCGCCGTCGCCCGGCTGGCCGTCGCGAAGGCCGGACGCCAGGCGATAGATCGTCACCGAGGCTTCGGGGACATCCGAGAGCAATCCCTCGACGGTCTTCAGGTCGGCAGCGGACGATGCTCCGGTCATATCCGCATAGGCGCGGTTGGCGTAGACGACGCGGCCCTTGGTGTCGGTGACGAGAAGCCCCTGCGACATCGAATCGACGAAGGATTTCGACAGTTCGTCGCCTGTCGAGCGTGGCGTGACCTGCACGAAGCCGATCGCCGTCGCGAACAGGAAGCCGACGCCGATCATCGCCAGCACGCCGAGCATGCCGAGCAGGAAAGGATCGCCGAGGCGCTCGCGGAAAAGACCGAAGACGATCGCGGCCCCCGTCAGAACGACGATGAAAATGATAAGCCGGGTAACCGCGCCCGGTCGCGTATTCTGGTCGACGATCGGTACCGGATAGAAATCGCCGCGCGCTTCCTTGGCCATGTGCCCCCTGCTCGTGAATTCCGGTGTTCCGACACCCGCCCCGTACCGGGTTGAATCACATTCTCCTAGTCCGGAAAAGGCCTGGGCGGCAAATGTCGGATAAAAATGATGTCTTCCGGCCTTCGGAGTTTTTCAAGCTGTTCAACAGCGTGAAACGCAACTTGCGGTGGCCCGCTGCAACGGTCTAGTGTCTTATCACTTCCAAGGGGCGATCAGGGGAAACCAATGCAATGGCTCGATAGCGTGGCAGGTCCCGGTTATGCCGCAGCATTGTTGTGGACGTTTGCAGCGCTCGTCCTGCTGGTCATCGTTCTCGTCATCGTCAAGCTGGTGCGCAACCTGACATTCGGAACCTTCGTCGCCGGCGGCCGGAACCGCAAGACGCGACTGGCCGTCATGGATGCCACCGCCGTCGACAGCCATCGCAGGTTGGTGCTGATA
>NZ_RZRW01000694.1:0-2716 GCF_003998745.1 Mesorhizobium sp. M7A.F.Ca.US.014.04.1.1
GCATAAAGGAAGATACGCGCCGCCTGCAGCTCGGTCTCCATGTCGGCCAGCCTGAATTGCAGCGCCTGGAATTGATTGATCTTCGAGCCGAAAGCCTTGCGCTCGGCGGTGTAGGACAGCGCCTTGTCGAGCGCCGACTGCGCGCCGCCCAGCGAACAGGCGGCGATGTTCAGCCGGCCGCCGTCGAGCCCGGCCATGGCGATGCCGAAGCCAGCGCCTTCGTCGGACAGAAGGTTCTCCGCCGGCACCTTGCAATCCTCGAAGATGACCTGGCGGGTCGACTGCATGTGCCAGCCCATCTTGTGCTCGTTTGCCCCAAAGGAGAGGCCCGGCGCATCTCTGGGCACGACGATGGTGGAAATGCCTTTCGGCCCGTCCGCGCCGGTGCGCACCATGACGGCATAGACATCGCTGTCGCCGGCGCCGGAGATGAACTGTTTGGTGCCGTTGAGCACATAGTCGCCGCCGCTCTTCACCGCACGGGTCTTGAGCGCCGCGGCATCGGAGCCGGAGCCTGGCTCGGTCAGGCAGTAGCTGGCCAGCCATTCCATCGAAGTGAGCTTGGGCAGGAAGCGCTGGCGCTGTTCGTCATTGCCGAAACGGTCGATCATCGAGGCCACCATGTTGTGGATCGAGATGAAGGACGAAAAGGCCGGATCGGCGTGCGACAGCGCCTCAAAGATCAGCACGGCGTCGAGCCGGCCAAGTGCCGAGCCACCGACATCGTCCCTGATATAGATGCCGCCGAGCCCGAGCGGACCGGTCTCGCGGATCACGTCGGCCGGGAAATGCTTGTTGCGGTCCCAATCGAGCGCATTCGGTGCGACACGGTCGGCGGCGAAGGCCTGCGCCATCTCCTGGATGGCGCGCTGCTCCTCGTTGAGTTCGAATTGGCTGGTGCTCGCATCGACCGCGGCGTCCATGGCGTGCTCCCTGTGTGCTGGCCAGCTAGCTCGCTGGCCTGTTGTTTTTGGCTTTGCGCGCGCACCAATCTAGACCAATGATGCCGCCGCGCAACCCGATCCCCTGCGGAGCGGCTGTGCATCAATGCATGTCCGGAGCAAGATATGACGACAAAATTCGATGAACTGCTGGGCCGGTTCCACGCATACCTTGCGACCGTGGATCACGTCCTGATGCGCGATGCCGTGGCCCGGATCGGCTGGGACATGCCGGCTCGCACGCTGGAGCCGCGTCCGCTTGCCTGCCTGCGCCATCTCGATCGCGCCGCCGAACTGGCGCCTCCGGATGCCAAGCCGCTGGTGCAACTGCTTGCCGAACGTCGGAATGATTTCCGCTGGGGGCAGACTTATGGCGAGGCGGACTTCGGGAAAGAGTTCATCGAGAATTACGGCTGGCTGGAAGTGTTCGGCACACGTGGCCACTTTGCCAATGACGCGGCCGCCGCCGGCCTGCTGATTCTTGGACCAGATATCGTCTATCCCGACCACCATCACGTCGCCGAGGAAATCTACATTCCGCTGACCGGCGGCACCGAATGGCGCATGGGCGAGAGCGGCTTTTGCATGCGTACGGCCGGCGAGGTCGTTCATCACGCTTCCAACGTCAATCACGCCATGCGCACGGGCAAAGACCCGTTGCTGGCGCTGTACATCTGGCGCGGCGGGCCGTTGGCGCAGAAATCCGATATCACCGGAACCGTGGCGCAGGGCAGGGACTGATGGCCAAAGCGATCATGCTGCAAGGCACGGGTTCCGACGTGGGCAAGACCGTGCTGGTCGCCGGCCTCTGCCGCGCGGCAAAAAAGCGTGGGCTGAAGGTGCGGCCGTTCAAGCCGCAGAACATGTCGAACAATGCCGCCGTCGCCGAAATTCCAGGTGACAACAATGCCGGCGGCGGTGAGATCGGCCGCGCGCAATGGCTGCAGGCGATCGCTTGCGGTGTCGCGCCATCGGTCCACATGAACCCGGTGCTGCTGAAGCCGCAGACCGATGTCGGCGCGCAGGTCATCGTGCAGGGCAAAATGTTCGGGGAAGCGCGGGCGCGCGACTACCAGGCGATGAAGGGCCGGCTGATGGACGCCGTGCTGGACTCCTGGGGCAAGGTCGGCGAGGGCGCCGATCTGGTCATCGTCGAGGGCGCCGGCTCGCCGGCCGAGATCAACCTGCGCAGCCGCGACATCGCCAATATGGGCTTTGCCACGCGCGCCGACGTGCCCGTGGTGCTGGTCGGCGACATCGATCGCGGCGGCGTCATCGCTTCGGTGGCCGGCACGCATCTGATCCTCCCGGAAGAGGACCGGCGCATGATCGCCGGCTACCTCATCAACAAGTTCCGCGGCGACGTTTCGCTGTTTGACGACGGCCTGAAGTCGATCGAGACATTCACGGGCTGGCGCTGTTTCGGTGTCGTTCCGTGGCTGAAGGCGGCGGCACGCTTGCCTTCGGAAGATTCGGTGGTGCTGGAGCGGCTGGCGTCCGGCGAAGCGCGCGCGCTGAAGGTGGCGGTGCCGATGCTTGGCCGCATCGCCAATTTCGACGATCTCGACCCGCTCAAGGCTGAGCCGCAGGTCGAGGTGGTGTTCGTGCCGCCGGGAAAGCCGCTGCCCGCCGATGCCGGGCTGGTGGTCATTCCAGGCTCGAAGTCGACAATCGGCGATCTCTTGAAATTCCGCGAGAACGGTTGGGATCGCGACCTTCTTGCGCATCGCAAGCGCGGCGGCCATGTCGTGGGCATTTGCGGCGGCTTCCAGATG
>NZ_RZRW01000695.1:0-2716 GCF_003998745.1 Mesorhizobium sp. M7A.F.Ca.US.014.04.1.1
GTCACCGTCATGCGTGACGGAGAAGTGAAGGGATCGGCACCTGTGCGCGATGTCAGCGATGACCAGATCCTCAACCTCATTGTCGGACGCACCGTTACCAAGCAATTTCCGCCCAAATCATCCGGTGTCATGAGTGGCGCAAGTGTTCTTGAGGTCAAAGGGCTTTCGGGCGCTGATTTCGTAGACATCAACATGTCGGCGCGTGGCGGCGAGATCGTTGGTATCGCCGGCATTACCGGAAACGGCCAGAGCGACTTCCTGCGTTCGCTGGCAGGTCTTGGAAATGCCCGTGGAGCCGTCACTCTGGACGGGAAGACCGTGCCGCTCGGCAACCCGGGTGCCGCTCGTAGTGCCGGAATTATCTATCTGTCTCCCGACCGCCAGCATGAAGGCCTTTTTCCCAGTCTTTCCGTGCGCGAAAACGGTACCATCTCGGCCCTGTCACGTTTCGCGAACTTTGGCGTCGTGAACCGTTCGCTCGAACGGCGGCAAATGGAAGCCCAGCGAGTGGACCTGAACATTCGCGCGGCATCGATCGAGCAGAATGTCGCCACGCTGTCTGGCGGGAACCAGCAAAAGACGATCCTGTCACGAGCTCTCCTGGCAGAGGCTTCACTCGTGCTGGCAGAGGAGCCGACAGCCGGGGTTGACGTGGGTGCCCGCGCCGAAATCTATCGCATCCTGCGTGACGTCGCTTCGCGCGGGACATTGGTGGTTATCGTCTCATCCGATATCGTCGAGCTTGAGGGCCTATGCGACCGCGTGCTGGTCTTCTCCCGTGGGCACGTCGTGGGCGAACTCTCAGGCCAAGACGTCAATGAGGCCAATATCGGCCGGACCATGATAACGGCCACCACCCATCGCAAGACCGACCAGCAAGGACGAGACAGATCCGGCACTACGCGCTCTTGGCTGCGAATGGTTGCCGCCGGCGACTATGTTCCAAGCTTCGTGCTTGCCGGGCTAATCGTGTTGCTGGGCCTGGTAGCGTCTGGCCACAACATTCGTTTCGTCTCAGGCTTCAACATCGAGAAGATCCTGTTCCTTTCCGCAGCACTGGCGTTCGTCTCCTTTGGCCAGATGTGCGCAGTGTTCACCGGCAGGATCGATCTGTCGGTCGGACCGTTGATCGGCTTGAGCCTCGTCATCGCGTCATTCTTTTTGAATGAAGGCGCCGGCATGGGAACGATAATCGTTGGCGTGTTGGCCGCGTTTGGCGCCGCAGCCCTCGTCGGCCTGACCAGCGGGACCTTGGTTCGGTTCGGGAACTTCACCTCCGTCGCCGCGACGCTAGGGGTTTACATCATCATTCAGGGCATCTCGGTGTTGCTGCGGCCCTATCCCGATGGAGCCATCAGCGCCACCGTCATGGATACCATCAAAGCCACAATCGGTAGCATTCCGGTCGTGTTCATCGTCGCGCTGGTCCTGGCAATCATCCTCGAAGTCGGTTTGCGCTACAGCCGTTGGGGAATGAGCTTGCGCGCCGTTGGCTCTAACGAGAAGGCAGCGGCGCATATTGGTGTGCGCACAGGCTGGACCGTCGTCGGCGCGTTCATCGCCTGCAGCTTGCTCACAGCGCTTGGGGGCATGATGGTGGTGGCGCAGCTCGGCATCGGCGATCCCAATCAGGGCATCGAATACACGCTGGGCAGCATTGCCGCAGTGGTCCTCGGCGGAGCCAGTCTCTTTGGCGGACGCGGCAGTTTCATCGGCGTGCTGCTTGGCGCCGTCCTGATCCAGGAAGTCAATTCATCGATGGTTTTCCTGGGCCTGTCGCAAGCCTGGCAATATTGGTTCATCGGCCTGCTGACCCTGATCGCAGTGGCAGTCTATTCACAGGCCCGGTCAGCGTCCATCGAGAGGCCGTGAAACGAACTGCCGCAGACTGGATATACAACGTCGAGTGCGCGAAGATCCGCTAAGAAGGCGCAAGATCTCCCCCAACCGCATGTCGACGCTTCCGCTCACTTGATGATGCCGATCTTCTTGCGATCAATGGTCACGAATACGGCGCAGACCAAAACCGTACCCTTGACGATATTCTGAAGGTACGGATCGACACCGGCCATGTTCATGCCGTTGGAAAGCAGAGTGATGATCAAAACGCCCAGCATGGTACCGACAACACTGCCTACGCCTCCAGTCAATGGTGTTCCGCCGACGACCACCGCGGCTATGACGTCCAGTTCAAGCCCCTCCCCGAGTTGGGCGGTGGCGGCCATGGCGCGCGCGGCTTGTAGCAAGCCGGCAATGCCGCACAAGGCACCGAGAAGCACATACATATAGATTTTCACGCGCGCGACCTGAATGCCCGTTAGAATGGCGACACGTTCCCCACCGCCTATGGCGCGAACCTCGCGCCCGAACACCGTCCTGTTGATGATGCCATACGCGACAACCATTAGCACCAGGCCAATGATCACGGAGTGCGGAATGCCCAAAGTCCGATTGGTATAGACATCAAGGAATTGCTCATCCTCGATCGAGACAGGAGCGCCACGTGTAAAAAGCAGCACGATGCCGCGATAGACCACCATCGCTCCCATGGTTGCGATGAAGGACGGCACCTTGCCTTTGGCCAGGAGAACACCGTTGATCAATCCGGCAACAGCACCGACGGCAATGGCGGGAATGATCGCCGCGGCGCCAAGGCTGTCAGCTGTCAATGCGGCTGCCAATGCCGCGAGTGCAACAATTGAACCGACCGAAAGAT
>NZ_RZRW01000696.1:0-2711 GCF_003998745.1 Mesorhizobium sp. M7A.F.Ca.US.014.04.1.1
GGCGACGCGCAGGTGCGCGGCTTCTTCCGCGCGCTGTTTTCGCAAGCACTTAGCGAGGACAAGCCTTCCTTCGTGCTGCACGGGCTCGAGGTTGCCGGCAAGCTGCGCGCCATTACCGGTTCAAGCCGCTCGGGCAAACGCCTGATCTGCGAATTCGGAGCGATCGCCGAGGACGATCTCGGGCACGCCAGCCCCGGCGACTTCCTGTTCTTCGACAACATCCAGGAAGCCTGCGAGACCGGTTTCGAGGTGTATGACTTTTCGGTAGGAGATGAGCCTTACAAGCGGCTGTGGTGCGATATCGAAACGCGGCATTTCGAAGTGCTGGTCCCCTTGACCGTGAAGGGCCGCATGCTGGCGCTGACGCTTCGGCAAGGCGCGCGGCTGAAAGCCTTCGTCAAGAACAGCCCGACGATCTGGAAGCTGACCAAGGTGCTGCGCCGCAAAGCCGCCGGCCAGGCGGCGCCCTCGGAAGAAGATAGCTAACGCAATGACGCCGATCATCCGCACACTGTCCCTGCAGGAACTGGCGCTTCTCGTCGACTGGGCAGCTGCGGAAGGCTGGAACCCAGGTCTTGAAGACCCGGCGATGCTCCAGGCGGCGGACCCCGAAGGCTTCATCGGCGCCTTTGTCGGCGACGACATGGTCGCGGCAATTTCGGCCGTGGCCTATGGCAGCGAATTCGGCTTCATCGGCCTCTACATCTCCCGGCCTGACATGCGCGGCATGGGCTACGGCAAGACGGTGTGGGACGCCGGCATGAAAAGGCTTGCAGGCCGGACCGTCGGCCTTGACGGCGTCGCCGAGCAGCAGGCCAATTACCGGCGCAAGGGCTTCGCGCCGGCCTACGAGACCATCCGCTTCACCGGGCGCAAGGCAGGCCCGACGGCCAGGGCCGATGGGTTGCGGATGATTACAACGCAACTCCTGTCCGATGTCGTCGCCTATGACGCCCATTGCTTTCCGGCGCCCCGAGACGCCTTTCTGAAGCGATGGCTGCAAGAACCGCATCATGGGTTGGCGGCAATCGGTTCGCGCGGCGTCACCGGCTTTGGCGTGGTGCGCCGGTGCCGATCCGGCTTCAAGATCGGCCCGCTGTTTGCCGACGACATGGAAATCGCTTCGCAACTCCTGGAGGGACTGGCCGGTGCCTGTGAGGGCGGCGAGCTGCATATCGACGTCCCCGCCGATAACACCGGTTTCATAACTGCGCTCGATGCGGCCGGCTTTGCGCCGACCTTCACCACCACGCGCATGTACAAGGGGCCTGCCCCGGAACTGGACCTGCAAAGGGTGTTCGGCGTAACGACCCTGGAACTGGGCTAGATCGGGCGAACCGCTGAACGGCTCCGCCAGGCGATCCGCAGCTCTCTCAGGCGGCGGCAGTGCGCCGTCCCGGCACCGGATTGCCGGGCGGTTCGTGGCCGAGCGGCGTCACCAGCGTCAGGTCGGGATAGCCGTTCTCGATCAGCTTGACGGCAGCCTGCGTCACCTCGTCGTCGGCCTCCAGCATGGAGAGAAAGACCTCGGTGGCGTCGCCGGTCAGACGGCCGATGCCCTGCGCGTCGGCTGGTCCGCATTCGACCACGACCAGATCATAAGCCGTTGTCAGCGACTGCATAATGATCGGCAGCCGGTCGGCAGCGCGCATGGCGCGGACCGGATCGGCGGTTCCGACCGGAATGACGTGACAGTCCGAGTAGAGATCGGCATGGATGACGTCACTGAACTGCGCTTCCGAAGCGAGCAGGTTGGTGATGCCGGGAAAAAGTCCGCTGTCCAGCATCGGCCGCGAGGCGGCCCCCGACGCTGTGAGGTCCAGCAACAGCACGCGCAGCCCGGCGTCGGCGACTTCGCGCGCCACCAGGATCGCCGATGCAGCCGCCTCGTCGCCTTCCGGCGAGACGAATATGGCGCGCGCCGCACCGCTTGAGATCAGCTTTTCGGCAGCCCTTTCGATGTCGATCTCGCCCAGGGTGGAGCGCGCCGGTTCGGGCTCGACAACCGTTTGCTCTGTCGCCGCCGTAGCGGGCATTGCGACCGCATCCGGCGCCTCGGCCATGGCCTGCATCGCAGCGGCAAAAGGCTCCGCATCGGCTTCATGCGCAGGTTCAGGCAGTTCCTGGTGAATGACGGGTTCCTGGAAGACGGCAGGCTCGTGGCGGACAAATGGCTTGGCGGCCGGCGTCTGCGCCACATGGGGCATCGCGACCTCATCGATCCGTTCGAAACGGGAACCGCTCGCCGGCCGCATCGCGCGGCCTGAGAACAGCTCCCGCAGAAGCGTCACGATGGCCATGATCAGCAGCGATGCGGCGAAAGCCGCGCCGACGATCGGCCCCACCTTCGGGAAATAGGCCTCGGAGGGAACCGACGCCTTCGAGGCGATCCGGGCGTCGACCGGCAGATAGTTGCGGTCCTGGCGCGAAGCGGCTTCGCGGTAGTTGGTCAGGTAGAGTTCGAGCTGCTGTCGCTTGGCGGTCGCGTCGCGCTGCAGTGCGTCGAGGTCGACCTGTTGTTCGCCGGCCTGCGCCGAAGCGGCTTTCAATGTGTTGACGTCGGCGACGAGCTGGTTCTCGCGGGCCTTTGCCGTCTCGGCCTGCATCAACAGGCCTTTCATGATCTTCTGGGCCTCGCTGCGGATCTGCGCGTCGAGATCGGACAGTTGCGATTTCAGCGCGCGAATGCGCGGATGATTGCCAAGCAGCGT
>NZ_RZRW01000697.1:0-2705 GCF_003998745.1 Mesorhizobium sp. M7A.F.Ca.US.014.04.1.1
TCGATGAGTTTCGGCAGCGATGCCGGCGCGATTTCATCGAGCACATAAGCGCACGTGACCAGATCGGCCGGCTCGATGTCAGCAAGGTCGATGGTGGCATCACCGGCCAGCCATCTGCTCTGGGCGGCAATAGTGTTGCCGGCAAGCGTCTCGCCGACCTTACGCACGGCGGCACTGGCTTCGAACAACACCGCCTGTTCGAGATCGGGCCACAGATCGGTCGCGGCCCAAAGCACCGTGCCAGGGCCGGCGCCGACATCGAGCAAGGTCCTGGGCTGAAAGGCAGGCTTGGCGTCGCTCAGCGCGTCGAGGCTGGCACGGATCGCGGCATAGGTCGCCGGCAGCCGCGTCGCCAGATAGGCCTTCACCGCCAGATCCTCGGCCATGTGCAGACGGCCGTCGCGCAACTCGGCGCGGTAGCGGTCGGACAGCGTCTTTGCCGCTTGCTTGAGTACCGCCAGCGGAACGTTTTCGAGCAGACGCTCGACACCTTGGCGAAGGGAGGCAGGCAACTCCATCTCAAGCGCCCCGCGGGACGAGAAGGATCACCGAAGCACCGGCAATGCAGAGCGCGGCACCGGCAAGATCCCAGCGGTCGGGGCGAACGCCTTCAACCAGCCACAGCCAGCCAAGCGACGCCACGATGTAGATGCCGCCATAGGCGGCGTAGGCGCGACCGGCGGCTGACGTGTCGACCAGCGCCAGCAGGAAGCCGAACAGGGCAAGCGAGGCGAGGCCGGGAAGCAGCCAAAGCGGCGACTTCTCCAGCCGCCACCAGGCCCAGAATGAAAAGCAGCCGGCGATCTCGGCCAGAGCGGCGGCGGCATAGAGGACAAAGGTCATGAAAAAGGTCCCGCGACGGTCACGGGACCTTTTTCAGTGCCGGCGCCGGCAATGGCAAGCGGCAATGCTATTCCTGGTCGGCAACCTTGCGGCGGCGAGCCGGCTTGGCGGCCGGGCTCTTTTTGACGGGAGCCGTTTCACGATGCCCCATATCGCGCATCTCCAGCGCTTTTTCGCATTTGGCCATGTAGTCGCGTGTCATCGGCAGCGTATCGTTCTTCTTGGCGATCTGGATCTGGAAGATCACCAGATCCTGCCAGCGGAATGCGGCTTCCGAGGCCGCCAGATAGAATTCCCACATGCGGCAGAAGCGCTCGTCATAGATCGCCTTGGCCTTGTCGCGATTGGCGGCGAAGCGCTCGCCCCAGTGCTTCAGCGTGTCGGCATAGTGGAGCCGCAGGATCTCGACGTCGGTGACGACCAGGCCCGACTTCTCGATCGCAGGCATCACTTCCGACAGCGACGGGATGTAGCCGCCCGGGAAGATGTATTTGCGGATGAAGGCGCTGGTCGCCCACGGCACGCCGGAACGGCCGATCGTGTGCAACAGCATGACGCCATCCGGCTTGAGCAGCGTCGCGCTCTTGTCGAAGAAGGTGCGATAGTGGTTGACGCCGACATGCTCGAACATACCGACCGAGACGATGCGATCGAAACGCTCATTGAGTTCGCGGTAGTCCTTCAGCTCGAAATGCACGCGGCTTTCCAGCCCTTGCGCATGCGCCCGGTCGGTGGCGACGCCATGCTGCTCGGTCGACAGCGTGACGCCTTGCACGTCGACGTCGAACGCCTTGGCGAGATAGAGGCCAAGCCCGCCCCAGCCGGAGCCGATGTCGAGCACCGTCTGGCCGGCCTTCAGCCGGAGCTTGGCGGCGATGTGGCGTTTCTTGGCGCCCTGCGCCTCGTCGAGCGTCATGTCCGGCTGCTCGAAATAGGCGCAGGAATATTGCATGTCCTCGTCGAGGAAGAGCCGGTAGAGATCGCCCGACAGATCGTAGTGGCGCTGCACGTTGCGCCGCGAGCGCGAGGCGGTGTTGATCTGCTGCAGCCGGCGGAAGGCGTGGCGCAGGCCTTCGATGGCCTTCGACCAGGTGGCGTCGATGCCGCCGCTGCCCATGTTCTGGAAGGCGATGCGCATCACGCCCAGCACGCCGCCCTCGAGAATGTCGAGTTCGCCGTCCATGTAGGCTTCAGGCACCGCCAGCATCGGATCGAAGGTGATGGCGCGCTCGGCATGCGCGGTCTTGATGTGCATGTGCACCGGTTCGCCGCTGCCGTCGCCGAAAACCACCGCCGTGCCCTTGGGGCCGGTTACCCTAAGATTGCCGGTGCGCACCAAGCGGTCGAGAACGCGCTTTAACAGAATATTCATGACCAAATGTCCCCTCTCGGCCAGACAGGCTGCCTTGGCGCGTGACCGCGAAAATCGGGATCGATTTCGCCGGAGATCTTGCGCCGAACCAAAGTTGCACAGCGTGCTTTGCGCGGCCAAAGGACGCGCGACGCCATAGTCTGCAACAATATATAGGGGTTCGAAAAGTTCCATTTGGCACAAAAATGCCCGGGCGCGAGGCCCGGGCATTGGTCCAGCATGGCTGGATGACGGCAAAGTGATCGGAGCTTGGCGTCAAGTCGTGATCAGCCCCATGGCTCCAATCGCTTGCGACGTGTGATCAGGCGTTGTCTTCGTCGCCCTCGAACTCGGTGTTCGGATCGAAGAAGTTCTCCGGCCGGGCGTTGTCGTTGATGTCGTCGCCATAGATGGCTTCGGCGGTGGTCAGCGTCTCGCCCTTGGCCTGCGCTCGGCTTCGTCGGCCGTGCGGGCGATGTTGAGCGTGACGGTGACCTCGACTTCCGGATGC
>NZ_RZRW01000698.1:0-2702 GCF_003998745.1 Mesorhizobium sp. M7A.F.Ca.US.014.04.1.1
GGTGACCGGCGCGCGCATCCCGCCGGCGCACAACATCGGCTGGTTCTACGAACCGACCATCCTGACCGGCGTCACCCCTGATATGGCGATCGTGCGCGAAGAGTGTTTTGGACCCGTCGCCGCCATCTGCCGGGTCAGGGATTTCGACGAGGCGATCCGGCTTGCCAATGACAGCCCGTTCGGGCTCGGCGCTTCGGTGTTCACATCGAATCTGGCCGAAGCCCACGAGGCGGCTGAACGGCTCGAAGCCGGCATGGTCTGGGTCAACAACCCGCTGATCGACAACGATGCCCTGCCGTTCGGCGGCTGGAAGGCCTCGGGCCTTGGCCGCGAGCTCGGACGCCAGGGGCTCGACGCCTTCCGCCGCTCCAAAATGGTGATCATCGACCACAAGCCTGCGATCCAGGACTGGTGGTATCCCTATCCCGACAGCTGGTTCCGCGAAACCGGCGGCCGCAAGCACGTCTGAGTGTTTCGAGCCTGGCTATCCCTGGACGCCAGCTCGGTGGCTATCCCTGGATAGCCAGCCCGACCATGAGCGGGAAAAGGCAATGCCGCCGAGTGAAACCCGGCGGCATCTTCTTTGACTGACCACTACCGTTTCGGCGGCGGTTCGTTACGGCGTCGTTTCCGTCTGCATCGCGGCAGCCGTCTGGTCGATCTTGCCGGCAAGGACGTCTTGAGCCCAGGACGTGACCGCGGCGTCGACGGGCTTGTTGGCCATATCCGCCAATGCCGCGTCGAGCGATGCATCATCGGTGCCGACCGCGGCCGCAGCAGCAGCAGCGTTGTCGGCAGCGACCTCGGCCTGCAGAGCAGCTATCTTCCCAGGCAGGGCCGCCTGATCTTCGGGCGACATCGCGGCAATCTGATCGGGTGTCAGGGACGTCAGCGCATCCAGCTTAGCCTGTGCTGCGTCGGCGGCGGCCTGAGCGACCTTGGCTTTGGCGGACTGCGTCACGAATGCCTGAAGGGCGGCGAATTTCTTGCTCTTCGAGTTCATATAGGCATTGATGTTGCGCTTCAGCGAGCTCACCCGGCCAAGCTTGGCGTGGATGTTCTTGCCTTTGGGCACGGACGAGACCTTGGTGGTCTTGTCGACCGTGGTGTCGTCCGCTTTGGCCACCTGGCCGGGGGCCGACGACGACTTGCCGTGCGAAGCGCCGCTCTTGCCATTGCCGCCGCCGTTGCCATTGCTACCGCCGTTGCCGTGCCCGTTGCCTCCGGCATTGCCACCGCCACCGCCGTGCCCATTGCCGGCGAGCGCCGGAGATGCCAGGAGCGCCAATGCGGCAAGCGCCGCCAGCAGAGTTTTCCGGTTTGTCATGGTAATCTCCTCGGGAATCGTCGCCCTGGCCCGACCGCTAAGCGACCGTCCTATGAGGAATTGCTAATAGTGCAGAGTAAACTTTAGACAAATGCTGTCTCAATACGCGATCTGGCACCCGGCCAGAAACTTAACCGACTGATATCAAACACAAATTCACGCTCTTGGACGGCCATGGCACTGAAGTCCCATGCCGGCAGGACTATAGTCCTGCGGGCAAGCAGCGGCATGGGTGAAAGTCTTTGCGTGGTATATCGGACAAGCTTTGAAAACAGGGGAGTTGATAGCGAAAGCAAAAGGCTCAGCCGATACTTTCACCGCCGTCGATTACCAGCGCCTGGCCGGTCATGAAGGATGAACGGTCGGAGACAAGGAACAGGATCGCTTCGGCGATCTCATCGGCGCTGGCCCAGCGGCCCATCGGGATCTTGGTGCGGACATAGGTTTCGATCGCCCCGCGTCCGCCCATCTGGGCGATGAACGGTTCGTTGAACGGCGTGTCGACCCAGCCCGGACAGAGCGCGTTAATGCGGACATTGTGACGGGCATAGTCGAGCGACATCTGCCGTGTCATCGCCACCACCGCATGTTTGGAGGTTGCGTAGGCGATCATCTCGCGGTCGTAGAACACGCCCGAATTGGAGGCGGTGTTGAGGATGACCCCGCCGCCCTGCGCGATCATCGAGGGCATGACCTGTCTCGCCGCCAGGAACTGCGCCCGCACATTGACCCGCCACGAGGCATCCATGCCGCCGACCTCCACTTCGGTCAGCGTGCCGCCGATCTGGATGCCGGCGTGATTGTGCAGGATGTCGATGCGCCCATGCCTGTCGAGCGTGCCGGCAATGAGCTGTTCGACCGCCGCATCATCAGCGACATCGGTCGTGATCGCCTCGGCTTGGCCACCGACCGCGCGGATGTCCGAAGCCGTTGCTTCGCCGGCGGCCTGATCCCTGTCGGCGATGACGACCACCGCGCCTTCCCTGCCCATGATCATGGCGCCGGCGCGCCCGATGCCGGAGCCGGCGCCTGTCACCACGGCGATGCGGTCTTTGAGGATCATGATGCGGCTTTCAGTTCGACGGCTTGCGCTGGCGCAACTGCCATTGGGCAAGCACCACGAGCAGCACGGAAGCGACGAGCACGATCGTCGCGATGGCGTTGATCTCCGGCGTCACGCCGCGCCGGATCGACGCGAAGACATAGATCGGCAGCGTCGTCTGCGCGCCGGCGACGAAGAAGGCGATGATGAAATCGTCGAAGGAGAAGGTGAAGGCGAGCAGGAAGCCGGCAACGACCGCCGGCATGACCTGCGGCAGCACGATCGAGCGGAACGTCGTCAACGGCGTCGCGTAGAGATCGCTCGACGCCTCGA
>NZ_RZRW01000699.1:0-2701 GCF_003998745.1 Mesorhizobium sp. M7A.F.Ca.US.014.04.1.1
TTCCTACCGCATCGACAACAACCCGCCGCCGCTGCCCGATGCCTATGCCCAGATCGTCAGGAAGCATGTCACCAAGCTCGGGCTGAAGGTGATGTTCGAGCCGGGCCGGCTGATCGTAGGCAATGCCGGTATCCTCGTCTCGGAAGTGATCTTCGTAAAAGAAGGCGACGCCAAGAACTTCCTCGTCGTCGACGCCGCCATGAACGATCTCATCCGGCCGACGCTCTACGATGCCTTCCACGATATCCGTCCGGTCGTGCAGCCGCCGGCGGACACGCCGCGCATGATGGTCGACGTCGTCGGCCCGGTCTGCGAGACCGGCGATTATATCGGCCTGGACCGCGATCTGCCCAGGCTGAAGGCCGGCGACCTGATTGCCGTCTCCACCGCGGGCGCCTATGGCGCGGTGCAGGCCGGCACCTACAACACCCGTCTGCTGGTTCCGGAGGTGCTGGTCGACGGCGACCGGTTCCACGTCGTGCGCCCACGCCTGACCTATGACGACCTGATCGGACTGGATTCGATGCCCGACTGGCTTGCATAGAAGCGCCGGAAACACACCGACCCGTCACAGGGAGCAATCATGACGAACGGCATCACCGTCACACGCGAGCGCATTGCCGCGATGGAACCGCGCATCCGCCCCTATATCAGGCACACGCCGGTGCTGCGCGTCGACATGGCCGACTTCGATCGGCCGCCGTTGGCCGTCGACCTGAAGCTCGAATGCCTGCAGCATTCCGGCTCGTTCAAGGCGCGCGGCGCCTTCACCAACCTGCTGGAGCGTGCGGTCCCAAAGGCCGGTGTCGTCGCAGCATCGGGCGGCAACCATGGCGCGGCCGTCGCCTATGCCGCCATGCGGCTTGGCCACAAGGCGACCATCTTCGTTCCCGAAGTGAGCCCGGCGGCCAAGCTGGAACGGATCCGCTCCTATGGCGCCGAGCTGATCGTCGGCGGCGCCCGCTATGCCGAAGCGCTGGCCGCCAGCGAACGGTTCGCCGAGGAGACCGGCGCTTTGCAGATTCATGCCTTCAACCAGGAGGAAACGCTCGTCGGCCAGGGCACGCTTGGGCTCGAAATCGAGGCCGATTTGCCTCGGATCGACACGCTGCTGGTCGCTGTCGGCGGCGGCGGTCTGATCGGCGGCATCGCTGCCTGGTTCGCCGGCCGCAGCCGTATCATCGCCGTCGAGCCGGAAGGAGCGCCGACGCTGCATCGCGCCTTCGAGGCCGGACACCCCGTCGATGCGCCGGCCGAGGGCATCGCCGCCGATTCGCTGGCGCCAAAGCGCGTCGGCGAAATGATGTTCCCGATCGCCGAGGCCTATGTCGAACGCTCGATCCTGGTCGGCGACGACGACATCGTCGCCGCGCAGAAGGCGCTGTGGAACCGAACCCGCATCATCTCCGAGCCGGGAGGTGCGGCCGCCTTTGCCGCAATCCTGTCGGGCCGCTATGCGCCGGCGCAGGGCGAACGGCTCGCCGTGCTGGTCTGCGGGGCGAATGCGGACCCCGCTACCTTCTAAAGGGCCTGCTGCCTTCTAAAGGGTATGCAGGATGGAACTATAACGGTCCACTTCACGTTTTTTCGAACCGCCTCGCCTTTGCCGTGTTTGCTGGTATTCTTTGAGTCGTGAGGCGTCGGGCTATCTGCCCGCTCCACAGCATGATCCCGAAACATGGAATCCCTTTCGGAACAGATCATGCTCAAAGGGATAGGGCCGCATCCCGGTTTCGGGATGCCATAGGCTCAAGGAAGGGCCGATGACGCAACGACCCACCTTCAGCAGCGATCGCGGCCTCGCCGGGCGGCTGGCTTTGAGCAGGCTGGCCACGCGGGTCTCGATGGTGGTCGAGCGCGGCTGGCCGTTGCTGCTTCCCCTCGTCATCGTTGCCAGCCTGTTCCTCAGCATCTCCTGGCTCGGGCTATTCTCCCGGCTGCCGGATATGGCGCGCATCGGCCTGGTCGCTGCCTTTGCCATAGCAGCACTGGCCGCGCTTTATCCCCTGCGTTTCTTCCGCCTGCCGGGCGCCGGCGAAATCGACCGCCGCATCGAGGCAGCCAATCAACTGTTGCACAGCCCGGTGCTGGTGCAGACCGACCGGCCAAGCGGCCGGGAAAGCAGCTTCTCGCAGGCGCTATGGCGCGAACACCAGAAGCGCATGGCCGGAAAGCTCGACAACCTCGGCGCCGACCTGCCGCGCACGCGCGTGCCGGAGCGCGACCCTTGGGCCCTGCGCGCGGTGGCGGCACTTTTGCTCGTTACCGCCTTCGCCTTCTCCTTCGGGCCGACGGGCGGCAGGATCAGCGACGGCTTCAATGCCCATGGCGCGCGCGATATCGTGCCGCCGCGCATCGACGCCTGGGTGACGCCGCCGTCCTACACCGGCAAGCCGCCGATCTTCCTGACCGCCGACGCCAACCAGGCCATCCCGACCTTTACGGTTCCCGAAGGCAGTGACGTTTCGCTGCGCGTGACGGGCGGCTCAGGCGAGGAAACGCTCGGCTACGCCGACAAGAATGGCAATTCCCGCGCCATCGACCCGGCTGCGCCGCAGGCCGCCGCCAAGCCGGCTGCAAGCCCGGCGACGCCGTCCAAGGTGCGCCAGTTCACCAGCAAGCTGACCGGCGACGGCACGCTGACGCTGACGTCGGGCGAGGACCAGCTCGGCCGCTGGGCCTTCGCGGTCGTACCGGACAA
>NZ_RZRW01000070.1:0-15811 GCF_003998745.1 Mesorhizobium sp. M7A.F.Ca.US.014.04.1.1
AAGCGGAAACGTTTATCCGGAAGACCCGGCGAAGGCTGTTTTCCATCCCGCCTTTTCACGCGAAGCAATTTCAACCGGAACCGGGCTGTTATCTCACCCGCCGACGGTCGATGATCGACGCGTTTCAAACAGGAGACCGCCATGACCGCACTGCCGCTCGAAAAAGCCAGGCAAATCATCGAAACCGCCTTTGCCAAGGGCTCCGATCTCAAGCTCAAGCCGCTCGGCGTCTCGGTGCTCGACGCCGGCGGGCATCTGGTCGCCTTCCAGCGCCAGGACGGCGCCTCGTTCCTGCGTCGGCAAATGTCGGCCGGCAAGGCCTATGGTGCGCTCGCCATCGGCATGGGCTCGCGCAAAGTCGAGGCCTTCGCCAAGGAGCGCCCGCATCTCGTCGCCGGCATCTCGGACGTCTCGGGCGGGCGCGTGCTGCCGGTCGTCGGCGGCGTGCTGATCCGCGACAAGGCCGGTGCCATCATCGGCGCCGTCGGCATTTCAGGCGACACGTCGGACAATGACGAAGCCGCGGCAATCGCCGGCATCGAGGCCGCCGGTTTCACCGCCGATCCGGGGTGAGGTCGGGAACTTCGTCATCCACGGGCGGAGCAGGAGCGAGGCTCCGTCGCGCAGACCCGAGGATCCATTCCGTAACATCCGCCGTAGAGTGCAGCGGAGCAGAATTCTGGACCGCTGAAACGCTCACGTGTCGCGGCTTGGACCCTGGGGTCTGCGCCCGTCGCTACGCTCCTTGCTACGCCCTGGGATGACGACGTTAGGGGCGTTTGCGCCAACTGTCAGCGCAAGTGCCCGTCAAACTTCCGCCTTCCGCGCCGGGGGACCTAATTCAAATTGATGTCCCGGCTGGCCGACCGCATCGACACCGCGAATCCGGCCAGCACGTCGAACAGCGCGATGACCATCAGCGTGAAGAAGACGGAATGGGCCGCACCCTTCACCAGCAGGAATTCGACCAGGAAGGCCACGAAGACCAGCGTCGACAGAAGATGGTCCATGATCGAGGCGTTGGTGGTGCGCACCGACTTCGCCATTTCGAGGAACAGGAAGATCAGCCCAATCAGCACCATCAGATCGCCAAGCGTCATCGAGAACACGCCACCCGACATCATGCTGAATGAGAAGACCTCGCTTGCCCACGGATCGTCACCGCTGCCGAATATTCCCAGCAGTCCGAGATTGTAGAGCACGAAAGGCACGATCAGCAGCGGAATGGCACCGAACATCTGGCGTCTCCATGTGGGGGCAATCCTTTGTAGAATGCGCCACAGGCACGCCGTCAAGATGTTTCGATGGCAGCGTTGAACACGGTCGAAGACCGCACGCAACAACAATGTCAGCCGGTTGCCTGCAACGATTGCCGCCCACGCGTCGAGATGCGCGCTACCCCGCCCCCCAAACGCAAAAGGACCGGCCACTGGCCGGTCCTTTTGGAATTCAAACCTTTGGAAGGCTGGTCTCAGCTTTCCTTGGGCGTCAACACCTGGCGACCGCGATACATGCCGGTCTTCAGGTCGATATGGTGCGGACGGCGCATTTCGCCGGAATTCTTGTCCTCGACATAGGTCGGGGCCTTGAGGGCGTCGGCCGAGCGGCGCATGCCGCGCTTGGACGGAGAGGTTTTACGTTTCGGAACGGCCATGGATATGCTCCACTACATGGTCAAAAGCCCCGCCCGCCCTCGTGAAAGGGCCATGTCGGGGCCTAAATCTGAGAAAGTCGGGTGCCTATACACGCCCTGTGCCGTTTTGGCCAGCACTGGCGCGAATTTTTTTGGATCGGCTAGCGGAGACAACCGACATAGGCCCCCGAGCGGCCGGCTCGCCGCTCGATCAGATTGGCAAGCCGCCTCAGGCCAGGCCCGGGCTTGGCCGGATTGCGGGCGATCGGATTTGGCAAAGAGACCGCAAGCAGGGCGGCCTGCCGTCGCGACAGCTGTTTTGCCGAGACGCCGAAATGGTGCTGTGCCGCGGCCTCGATGCCGTAGATGCCCGGCCCCCACTCGGCGATGTTGAGATAGATTTCCATGATGCGCCGTTTCGACATCACCGCATCGAAATAGACGGCCAGCGGCAATTCGACCACCTTGCGCACCGAGCCCAGCGGCCGCGACCAGAGATACAGGTTCTTGACCGTCTGCATGGTGATGGTCGAGGCGCCGCGCGTCGCTTCGCCGGCCAGCGCATCGTCGACGACGCCTCTCAGCTCGCCGAGATCGACGCCACGATGAAAGCAGAACTGCCCGTCCTCCGACATGATGACGGAATTGGCCAGCACCGGCGACACGTCATCGATCGACACCCAGCGGCGGTCGTAACCGGAGAAGGTCGCCAGGTCCTTCAGCATCAGCGTCGAGACAGGATGCACGAAGAACGGCAGGTACAGAAATGTCAGCACGACCGGAATCAAGGCCAGCACCGCGGCCACGACGATGCCGCGCCGGACCCAGCGCTTGAGACCACGGCGGTTTACGCCCCGCGATCTCGTCGCCATGTCCAGCTTTTCGGTTTCATGATCGACGATCGGTTCCGCCAAGCCGCCCAACCCGTGCCAGAGAGCTCGTTTTGAAACGCGCTCCTGTGAGTCATGTGACGGTGTTTTCGAGAACCGGAGCGGAGCGTACATTAGAGTACGCAAGCACCGGAAGCGCAGAAAACGCCCTCAGATGACCGCAGGAGTAGAGTTTCCGAACGGGCTCATACTGCTCCGGCATAATGGCGCTTGCCTTCTTGCGCAACGTCTGAGTGTCGGCTACCGGTCCCGGCCATGACGAATGACGACCAAATGGCGTTCGAAATGGCGCTGATCAGGCGGGCAGCCGCCGTCGAGGTGCTGCTGCGGCGACTGCTCGACGACCGCGCGCTTTCGGGCGAGATCGCCCGGCCGGACCGGCTGATGGCGGCGATGCGCCATGGCGTGCTGAACGGCGGCAAGCGCCTGCGGCCCTTCCTGGTCATGGAAAGTGCCGCCCTTTTTTCCACCGACGGCGAGGCGGCACTGCGTGTCGCCGCCGCACTTGAATGCGTGCATTGCTATTCGCTGATCCACGACGATCTGCCCGCCATGGACGACGACGACCTGCGTCGCGGCCAGCCGACCGTGCACAAGGCCTTCGACGAGGCGACCGCGATCCTGGCCGGCGACGCCCTGCTGACGCTGGCCTTCGACATCATTGCCGGCGAGTCGACCGCGCTGCCGGCGGAGCGGCGGGCAGCCCTGGTGCTGGCGCTTGCCCGCGCCGCCGGAGCAGGCGGCATGGTCGGCGGCCAGAAGCTCGATCTCGAAGCCGAACAGACGCCGCCGGACGAGGCCGGCATCATCCGGCTGCAGGCGATGAAGACCGGCGCGCTGATCCGCTTCGCCTGCGAGGCAGGCGCCCTCATCGCCGGCGCCCCGGCCGATGACCGCGAGCGGCTGGCCGAATTCGGCTCGGCGATCGGTCTTGCCTTCCAGCTTGCCGACGACCTGCTCGATTTGACCGCCGACGCCAGCCAGATGGGCAAGGCGACCGGCAAGGACGCCGCCGCCGGCAAGGCGACGCTGGTGGCCTTGCATGGTGCAAATTGGGCACGCGGCCAGCTGCACGGCCTCGTCCAACAGGCGCATGCGCTGCTTGAGCCCTATGGCGACGATGCCCAGTTGCTGAAAGAAGCGGCGACATTCGTGGCGGCGCGTAACAGCTAAGGTTGGTGCCAGCCGGAACATCGAGCTGATTGCACGCACGTCCCCGCCGGCCGGTTCTGAAATAGAACTTGAGCGGAAGCCTGCCGAGGCAGAGGATTGACATCCGCACGGCAAGCACGCGGTGCGGATAAGAGTTGGAGGATGCCATGTCGACCACCGACAAGCTGTTCAGCGGTTCCATTCCCGAGATCTACGACCGGGCGATGGTGCCGCTGATCTTCGAGCCATATGCGCGGGATCTGGCGGAGCGGGTGTCGAAGCTCGGGCCGCAATCGGTGCTCGAAGTGGCGGCGGGCACCGGTGTGGTGACACGTGCGCTCGCAGCAAAGCTGCCGGCGCAAGCGCGCATCGTGGTCACCGACCTCAACCAGCCCATGCTCGACCACGCACGCACGCGGATGGTGGACGATCCTCGCATCACCTGGCAGCAGGCCGATGCTCAGGCGCTGCCCTTCGAGGACGCACAGTTCGACGCCGTGGCCTGCCAGTTTGGCGCGATGTTCTTCCCCGATCGGGTGGGCGCCTACGGGCAAGTTCGGCGCGTGATGCGGCTGGGCGGACACTTCCTGTTCAACGTCTGGGGTGCCATCGAAGAGAACGAGTTTGCCGATGAGGTGACGCGGGCGCTCGGCCATTTTTTCCCGGCCGATCCGCCTCGCTTCATGGCAAGGACACCGCATGGCTATCACGATGCGGACGTCATCCGCGCCGACCTGCATGCCGCCGGCTTCCGTAACATTACCATAGAGCCGCTGGATGCCGTCAGCGCCGCTTCCTCGCCATATGAGGCGGCCACGGCCTATTGCCAGGGCACGCCCCTGCGGGTCGAGATCGAGGCGCGCGGTGGCTCGCTGGAGGAGGTGACGCGATACGTGGCGAATGCCCTTGGGAAACGGTTCGGGGAAGGCCCGGTGAGTGGCCGCATCCGCGCCCTCGTCGTGGACGCGGCCTAGGCGCGCTGTCCATCCGGCGGCTCGCACGGCTCGCCTGCCCGAACGAACGAAATTTTAATGTAAATGAAGCGTAATCCCGGCCATTAAAATGGTGCGTATGTGTTGGGGTTGCGCATGCCTGAATATTCGTCCTTCATCCGGTCGGTCCGGATCCGCTATATTTCAGGGTTGCTGATCTTCGCGCTGGCTTCCGCCGGCATCGTGATTGCGCTTGATCGCGTCAATTCCTTTCGCCGCGACATCGATGCGCTGAGCAGCAATCTCGTCATCTTCACCCGAGACCTGCGCAACGCGACCAGCTTTGCCGAGACGACCGGCACCGCCTGGCGGGCGGAGACACGCGATGCCCTGACCACATCGGCGCGCGGCCATTCGGAGCGCCTGACCGGCGAGATCGAGACGCTGACCGCCCAGCTTGCGGCGATCAAGCCGCGGCTGTCGATCAAAACCGTCGACGAACTCCAATCCGCTTCAGTTAACGGCGATCTGTTCTGGTCGCCGCGCGACATGGTGCGCAATTTCAACCTGATGTCGGTGGCGCAGAAGGTCGACGAGTGGAGCTATCGCGAAATCCGCAACCAGAATGACCTGTTCGCCCAACCCATGCTGGTTCGCGTCCGCACCGCCATGGATGATGAGCGCCATCTGGCCGATGCCTCCAGCGACAGGCTGTTGTTGTGGGCCAGCGGCATCCTGTTCGCGGCCCTTGCCATCGTCGCCTTCTGGATCTTCCGCCCGATGGAAGTGGCGATCCGCCGCGCCTTTGCCGAATCCGCCGAATCCCTGTTCAAGGCCGAGGCCGCCGACCGCGCCAAATCGGAATTCCTGGCCAATATGAGCCACGAGATCCGCACGCCGATGAACGGTGTGCTCGGTATGGCCGAACTGCTGGCCAAGACCGATCTGACCCCACGCCAAAAGACCTTCACCGACGTTATCGTGAAGTCCGGCAACGCGCTGCTCACCATCATCAACGACATCCTCGACTTCTCCAAGATCAATGCTGGCCAGCTCACCCTCGACCCTGCTCCCTTCCGCCTTTCCGAGGCGGTCGAGGACGTGGCGACGCTGGTCTCGGCGCGCGTCGCCGAAAAGAACCTCGAACTGATCGTGCGCGTCGATCCGCGCCTGCCGGCCCATGTCGTCGGCGACGCCGGCCGGTTCCGGCAGATCATCACCAACCTGCTCGGCAACGCAGTGAAGTTCACCGAGAAGGGTCACGTGCTGATCGACGTCGGCGGCGAGATCGTCAACGACGTGGTCCAGCTCAAGATCCGCGTCGAGGACACCGGCATCGGCATACCGGCCGAGAAACTGCAGAACGTGTTCGAAAAATTCGCGCAGGTCGACGGCTCGTCCACCCGCCGTCACGAGGGCACGGGGCTGGGCTTGGCCATCGCAGCACGCCTCGTCGACCTGATGGCAGGCAAGATCGGCGTCGAGAGCGAGATCGGCCGCGGCTCGGTGTTCTGGTTCGCGGTGCCGCTGCCCGCGCATCAGGCCGCGGCGCGCGACGAGATCGTGCCGGTCGACGTCACCGGCGCGCGCGTGCTGGTCATCGATGACAATCCGGTCAACCGCGAAATCCTGCTCGAGCAGCTCAGAAGCTGGAGCTTCGACTGTGCCGCCGCCGAAAGCGGCGCCGTCGGCCTGGCCTTCCTCGATCGCGCCTTTCAGTTGGGCGCCGCCGTCGACTGCATCATCCTCGACTACCAGATGCCCGGCATGAACGGCGCCGACGTCGCCAGGGCAATTGCTTCCGACAGCCGGCTGTCCTCCATCCCGGTGGTGTTGCTGACCTCGGTCGACCAGGTCGATTTCGGCAAGATGATCATCGACTTCGGCATTGCCGCGCATTTGACGAAGCCGGCGCGCTCTGCGGTCCTGCTCGGCACCGTTATTTCGGTCGTGCAGAAGGCCCGTTCGCAGGTCGGCAAGGCGCAGTTTGTCCGCGAACCGATCGTCCAGGCTCCCCCGGCAGCGCCGCCTGCCTTTACCGTCATCCGCGGCCCGGCGCTGCCAGTCGCGGCAGCACCGGAATCGACAACCACGCCGAACGGACCGATCGACATCCTGATTGCCGAGGACAACGACGTGAACCAGCTGGTCTTCGGCCAGATCCTCAATGGCTTGGGCTTGAGCTACCGCATCGCCGGCAACGGCCGCACGGCGGTCGAGATGTACCGGGCGCTGCGCCCCAAGCTGATCCTGATGGACGTCTCGATGCCGGAGATGAATGGCTACGAAGCGACCCGCGCGATCCGGGCCATGGAGACCTCGACGGGCACCCACATTCCGATCATCGGCGTCACCGCGCATGCGCTGAAGGGCGATCGCGACAAGTGCATCGAATCGGGCATGGACGACTATCTGCCGAAGCCCGTTTCGCCCGACCGACTGGGCACCAAGATCGGCACCTGGCTCAGCGAGACCGTGGTGGCCAAGACGGCCTAGCCTGCCTCCATCGATGCATCAGGCGGCTGCGTCGAGGCGATAGCGGCGCATCCAGTCGAGGCTGGTGTCGTCGGAGAGCTTTGCGACGCCGGGCCTTACATCTTCGGCGTCTGGTGCTTGGACATCCAAGACTTCACAGATGCCTAGCAACGTCGCCGCCGGATTGCTCGAAAGGCGCTCGTAGCCAACCCGAAGCGGGGTTATGCCTTGCTCAGCGAACCAAATGTTCCATGCCGCATCATAGGTCTCGAGTACCTCGACCTCACGCCTGATCCGCTCGAAATCATATTGGGGCTCTTTCGGCGGTGCGACCCTTTCGATCTCGGTGCCGTCGGGAGCGATATGCCAAAGACCGGTCTGCTCTGCCTTGATCAGGGAGACAGCCTGCGCAAGCTTGTCCTCCCGCGAGAGGTGTATGTAGAGAACATTGCCGAATGCTCTTTCGAACCGTGCTCTGTCGGATGACAGTTTTGGGAAAATCCGGCCGAGGATCGCCGAAAGCTCATCCAGATTTTCGCGCATCAAGCGGAGACCGAAGAGGCCGGTCCCACCCTTGCCAGCGGCGATCGTAGCATTGAGGTAAGCGGCATCGAATTCGCGCTCGCTCATCGCGGCGCGATCGAGCAGCTTCCACTCTTCGGCCCACTCCACCACGTCCTGGCGCCGATAAAACGAATGTGGATCGCCGGCGGTCTTGGTGGACGCCAGGAGCTTGCACAGCAGCGTGCTTCCGGTCCTCGGTGTGCCGCAGATAATGTATCCATCGAACATGTTGTGCCCACGCGGCTTGTCAAAGGCAGGGGCTGTCGCTCCTGGTAAGATGACCGCCGCCATAGCTGAAATCCTTGGTGGATGCGACGTCACGGCTGTCGCTTTCTAAATGCCTCTCTCAGACAAAATACCCTGCCGGCAGGGGTCAAATCACCGGTTGCGCACCACCACGCATGCCCCACCGATGCTTTGCAATTTCTGGCAGATGACGTTTGCATCGGCGCGGTGGTCGACACCGATCCTGACCGCATAGATACCCCGCCGGCCGATCGGCGTGCGCACCCGGCTGACCACTGGATCGTGCCCGTTGAGCAGGGCCGGGAACCGGCTCCTTATCCTGAGCCACTGGTTGATCGCGGCACTGCGGCGGAAATTGCCGGCCACCTGGATGCCCCACGGCTTTACGTTGATCGAGGCCATCGCCACGGTCCGCGACATGATCACCGGCAGTTTTCGGCAAGCGACGGCAAAATCCGCCTTAGCGTCGAGCGGTTCGACCCTTCCGGCATAGGCTCGGTCGGTGAACTTGTCGGCTGGTTCGCCCATGATGTCGAAGACATAGCTTTCGGTTTCCATCGGCAGGAAACCGCCGGAACTGAGCCAGCGCGACACCCGGCTCTCGCCGGCATTGTAGGCGGCGGCCGCCAGGCCGAGATTGCCGTAGCCGGTTTTCATTTCGGCGAGATATTTCGCCGAAGCCGGGATCGCCTGATTGATGTCGAAGGAATTGGCAAGCCCGCGCATCTTGGCGGTTCCCGGCATGAACTGGGCAATGCCTTCGGCGCCGACGGGACTGACGGCGTTGGGATCGAAACGGCTCTCCTTCCAGATCAGCCGGGCGAAGAAATCCCTGGGCAAACCATTCTGGTCGGCATGCGCCTGGATCAGGTTGCAGACCTTGTCGATAAGCCGTTGCTTGGCGGATTGCGGCGGATCGGCCTGAGCCAGTGTCGACCAGACTAGCCCACACAGCAGGACCAGCGTCGCCCACAGGAAACGCTGCATTTGACCTACTCTGCCGCGGCCTTGCCGCCGCGACCGAACCGCTGTTCGATATAGTCGGCGACCATTTTCTCGAAATCCGCCGCGATCGACGGTCCGCGCAGCGTCGCCGCCTTCTTGCCGTCGACGAAGACAGGCGCCGTCGGCGTCTCGCCGGTGCCGGGCAGCGAAATGCCGATATCGGCATGCTTGGACTCGCCCGGGCCGTTGACGATGCAACCCATCACCGCGACCTTGAGGTTCTCGACGCCGGGATATTTGTCGCGCCACACCGGCATGTTCTTCCTGAGATCTGCCTGGATGTTCTGAGCGAGCTCCTGGAACACGGTCGAGGTCGTGCGGCCGCAGCCGGGACACGCGGCGACGATCGGCACGAACTGCCTGAACCCCATCGTCTGCAGCAATTCCTGCGAAACCTGCACCTCGCGCGTGCGGTCGCCATTCGGCTCCGGCGTCAGCGAGATGCGGATGGTGTCGCCGATGCCTTGCTGCAGCAGGATGCCCATGGCGGCCGACGAAGCGACGATGCCTTTCGAGCCCATGCCGGCTTCAGTCAGGCCGAGATGCAGTGCATGGTTGGAGCGGGTGGCGAGCTCGGCATAGACGGCAATCAGGTCCTGCACGCCGCTGACCTTGGCCGACAGGATGATTTTCTCGCGGCCAAGGCCGATCTCTTCCGCCATCTCGGCCGAGAGAATGGCCGACTGCACGATCGCCTCGCGCATCACCTCTTGCGCCGTCAGCGGAAAACCCTTGTCCTGGTTGTCGTCCATCAGCCGGGTCAAAAGCTCCTGGTCGAGCGAGCCCCAGTTGACACCGATGCGCACCGGCTTGTCATGCCTGATCGCCATCTCGACGATGTCGGCGAACTGCCGGTCCTTCTTGTCCTTGAAGCCGACATTGCCGGGGTTGATCCGATATTTGGCCAGCGCCTCGGCGCAGGCCGGGTGATCGGCCAAGAGCTTGTGGCCGATATAGTGGAAATCGCCGACCAGCGGCACGTTGATGCCAAGCCGCTGAAGCCGCTCATGAATGCGCGGTACGGCGGCGGCACTCTCGTCGCGATCGACGGTGATGCGCACGATCTCGGAGCCGGCCCGGTGCAGTGCTGCGACCTGCGCGACGGTCTGGTCGATATCGGCCGTGTCGGGGTTGGTCATCGATTGGACGACAACGGGCGCGCCGCCGCCGACGACCACGCCGCCGACATCGACGCCGACCGAGGTGCGGCGGGGGAAAGGAGAGGAAAAATATCCGGTCATGCCGGCAGCCTTTTGTCTCTGGAGCATCTTGTGTCCTGCATGGGCGCACAACGACGCCCCGGGCCGATGCGCTGAGGTCCGGGCATGAGGTGGAGGAGCAAAGATGGCTTGTCAATGGCGACAGGTCGCCACTGGCCCGAATCGGCACGTCGCCAACGACCAAAAACAATCGATGATCTGGCGAAACGGGCGACGGCCGAAGCGGATATTAAGCCGGGTGCAAGTCCAGCTTCGGCTGACAGACCGTGCTGGGAAATCAAACCTCTCCACGCCGGCGGCGGGGAGCCGCCGGGAAAAGAGGCCGCGGATACCGCGCGGCTATGTCAGGAGGGCATCAATGCGTGGTCGGTTTTCCTCTTAGTTTTTCAATCTCGTCCTTGAGTGCCAGCTTGCGTCGCTTAAGATTCACGATTTCGAGGTCGTCGACCGATGGATGATTCATCGCGTCATCGATTTCACGTTCGATGTCGCCGTGTTTCCGCTGCAACTCATCAAGATGGGATGCAAGAGACATGATTGGTTCTCCCTTTCATGGTTTTCCTCGATTGCAACCGTCACGGCGCGTCCACCGCAGGTTCGCTTCTGTGACGGCACGGTGACAGTGTGTCACCTTCCGCGGGCGATGTCGAATGATCCGTGGTAGCATTCCACGACACTGTGAAATGTGATATGGGCTGCACGCCGGTGACAAAACACCCGGCCCCGCCCAATCAGGCCCAGCTTTGGGCGCCGCAGACGTGCAGACGGTAGAGAATGTCCGATCAGGAACAGGCCGATATTCGCCTCGAATTTTCCCGCCTGAAGCAGGAACACGCCGATTTCGATGCAGCCATCAACGCGATGATCGCCATGGCCTGCGATCCGCTGCAGATCCAGCGCATGAAGAAGAAGAAGCTGTTCCTCAAGGACCGGCTGATGGCGCTGGAAGACAAGATCATTCCCGACATCATTGCGTGAACGATGTGATGTGCTGACGCTGATCGAGCGCCAGGCAGCGGCGATCTGCATCTCCCTGCGCGGTCGTGTGACGGTGCCTTTGGCCGGTCAATCGTTGGGCTCTTTTTCGCCGGTGCACTAGCCGCGACGGCGCGTCCTGCCGGGCGATCTCGCACATGGAGCACCTCGAACTCGACGGCTTCGTCGCACGCTCTCGGTCAGTGATCCCACCGTTCTGACGGATTGTCCGGCGACGCCGCTGGGAAACCTGCGCCTTCGCGCGGCTCAGCCCCGGCCGTCGACACAGCTCACCGCCCGCCCCTCAAAACAATAACTTTACAAATATTTGTATTTATGTGAAGTCATGACGATTGAAGGATCGACCATGACAGCCACTCGTTTCGCCACGCGCCTGAATTCCTTTGCCTCGCGGCCGCAGGCCGAATGGCCTGATCTTACCGGCAAGCCGTCGCTGCTGCAGATGGCGGCGCGCGCCGCCAAGGTCGGCGGGCTTACCGATCTCGACCTCAACTTTCCCGACCATGTCAGTGAAAAGCCTGCGGAAATCGCCCTCAAACTCGGCGATCTCGGGCTTTCCATCAATGGCTTTGCCATGCGCTACTACTCCAACCCCGCCTTCAAGCTCGGCGCATTCACCAATCCGGATCCGGCGGTGCGCCGCGAGGCCATCGACCTGACCAAAGCCGGCATCGATGCCGTGCGTGAGGCCGGCGCCAGCCTGATGACGCTGTGGCTCGGCCAGGATGGCTTCGACTACGCCTTCCAGGCCGACTATGTGACGCTTTGGCAACACGAAATCGATGGGATTCGTGAAGTAGCCGCGCATGATCCCGACTGTCAGATCAGCCTTGAGTACAAACCGAACGAACCACGCTCCTACAGCCTGATGCCGGATGCGGCGACGACCTTGCTGGCGATCCGCGATGTCGGCCTGCCCAATCTGGGCGTCACCCTCGATTTCGCCCATGTGCTCTATGCCGACGAACAGCCGGCCTTTGCCGCGGCCCTGGTGGCGCGCCACAGCAAGCTGCTCGGCGTGCATCTGAACGACGGCTACGCCAAGCGCGACGACGGCCTGATGGTCGGCGCGGTGCACACGCTGCAGACCATCGAGTTGCTCAGGCAGATTCGCCGCGACGGTTACGCCGGCGCCATCTATTTCGACACGTTCCCCGACATGACCGGGCTCGATCCGGTGCGCGAGTGCGAAGTCAACATCGCCACCGTCAAGCGCATGCTGCGCGTCGTCGACCGGCTGGGGCAGGACAATCGCCTGTCCGCCGCCATGGACAGCCAGGATGCGGTGACGTCGCAGGCCATCATCCAGGAAATCATGCTCGGGCCGGATAGCTGAGGCATGCGCACCATTATCGTTTTCAACAAGGGAGGAATACAATGAAACTTCTGCTTGCCACGGCTACCGCCGCACTGATGGCGCTGTCGATCGGCTCTGCCTTTTCGGCCGACCTCGCGCCGCTCAATTCCGACACGGAAAAGGACCGCATCGACTGGTCGCAGGTCGAGGCCAAATTCGGCGCGTTCCCCAAGCTGCCCGAAGGCACCAAGGCAGGCGCCGTCTCCAAGACGCTGACCAATGAATACTGGCGCTCGCTGGGCGAGGGCTACACGGCATTCGGCGCCAAGGTCGGCGTTCCCGTCGTCTATCAGGCAGCGCAAAGCGAGGGCGACCAGCTCGGCCAGCTCACCATCGCCGAAGGCCTGGTGACGCAGGGCTACAACGTGCTGCTCGTCTCGCCGCAGACGGATGCCAATCTGCAGCCGATCATGGAGCAAGCCAAGGCCGCCAACGTGCCGGTGGTCAACGTCAATGACGCCGTGATCCCGCAGGCCGAACATTATGTCGGCAATGTCCAGCGCGACAATGGCGTGCGCGTCGCCAAATGGTTCATCAAGAACCGTCCGGATGGCGGCAAGGTCGCCATCGTCGAAGGCCAGGCTGGCGTCTATGCCGCCGTGCAGCGCACCGACGGCTTCAAGTCGACCATCACCGAGGCAGGCAAGTTCGAGGTCGTCGCCAGCGTTCCCGGCAACTGGGACCGCCAGACCTCCTATGATGCGGCCACCAACATCCTGCAGCAGCACCCCGACCTGATCGGCTTTTATGCCAACAATGACGGCATGGCGCTCGGCATCGTCGAGGCAGTCAAGGCCGCCGGCCTGCAGGACAAGGTTGCGGTCTTCGGCACCGACGGCATTTCCGACGCCTATGCCTCCATACGGGCCGGCGAACTGACCGGCACGGTCGACAGTTTCCCGGTGCTGACCGGCGAAGTGGCGTTGGAAACTGCTCTGCGTCTCGTCGCGGGACAGAAGCTGCCCCGCGTCGTCGCCACGCCCCAGGCACTGATCACCAAGGACAATGCCGACCGCTATTCCGGCGCCGGCGCGCGCAAGGCACTGCTCGAGGACGCGGCTGCGGGCCAGTAAGGCCAATCGGCGAGTGCCGGCCAGAGCAATTCGCTCCCGCCGGCACCGTTGCCCGGAGATAGAACCCAATGTCACCCCGGCTGCAATTCCAGGGCATTTCCAAGCTGTTTCCGGCCGTGCGGGCGCTTGACGGCGTGTCGTTCTCGGTAGGTGCCGGTGAAATCCACGGCCTGCTCGGCGAAAATGGCGCCGGCAAGTCGACGCTGCTGCGCATCCTGTCTGGCGTCCACACGCCGACAGCGGGAAGCGTCCTCATCGACGGCAAGCCGGTTACACTCGCCAACCCGGTCGCCGCACGCGCTGCGGGCGTCGCCATGATCCATCAGGAATTGCAGCAGGTACCACGCCTTAGCGTCGCCCAGAACATGTTCCTAGGCCATCCGCTGACGCGCGGCGCCATCTTCGTCGCCCGGCGCGAACAGGAGCGCCGTGCTGCGGAGGCTCTTGCGGCCATCGATCCCTCCATCGATCCGGCTGCACCCCTCGGTACCCTGAAGGTGGCGCAGCGGCAGATTGTCGAGATCGCCCGCGCGCTGCTCGATCGCGCCCGCATCGTTGCCATGGACGAGCCGACATCGAGCCTGACGCCGAGCGAATTCGAACGGCTGGCGCAAGTCATCACCGGCCTCGCCCGCGACGGCGTCGCCGTCGTCTATGTCTCGCACAAGCTGGACGAGGTGTTCGGCATCTGCCGGCGCGCCACCATCATGCGCGATGGCGTCGTCGTCGATTCCGTCGATCTGAACGACCTGTCGGAGAAAGCGGTCGTGGCGATGATGGTCGGCCGCGAACTGGCGCAGGAGCAGCATAATTCCCATGCCACGAACAAGGTCATGCTGAGCGCGCGTGGCCTCTCCTCGGCGACGAAGGTGCGCAACGTGTCGTTCGATCTGCATCGCGGCGAGGTGCTGGGCATTGCCGGCCTGGTCGGTTCCGGCCGCACTGAACTGCTGCGGCTCTTGGCCGGCGCCGATCGCGCCACGGCCGGGACGATTGCAATCGACGGCAAGGCGGCACGGTTCTTCAGCCCGCGTGACGCGATTGCCGCCGGCGTCGGACTGGTGCCGGAGGAGCGCAAACGCGAAGGCATCGTGCCGCTGCGCTCGATCACCAGCAATATGGCGCTGGCCTCGATGGCCGTGTTCGCGCCGCGCGGCCTCATCGATCACGCCAGGTTGAAACAGGTGGCGGCCGAGAAGATGAGCCGCGTCAATCTGCGCCCATTCCTGCTCGACCGGCCGATCCGCCTGTTCAGCGGCGGCAACCAGCAGAAGGCGATCATCGGCCGCTGGCTGGCGGCGGGAACACGCATCCTCTTGTTCGACGAGCCGACGCGCGGCATCGATGTCGGCGCCAAGGCGGAGATCTATCATCTGATCGAGGAACTCGCCGCCGAGGGCCATGCGGTGGTCGTCGTCTCCTCCGAACTGCCCGAGGTGATCCGGCTTGCCGACCGCGTGTTGGTCATGCGCGACGGCACCATCGCCGCCGAACTCGATAGGGCAAATCTCTCAGAACAGGCGATCGCGGCGCACGCCATCCCGCAAACGCAAACGCCGGCCGCACAGCCGGCAAGGCAGTAGGTGACGGATATGTCGGATGCCACTCTGGTGCGGTCCCAGGCCGAATTCCTGCGCGGTGTTTCCATGCGCGACGCCGGCACGCTGATCGGGCTTGTCGTGATCCTGGCCGTGTTCGGCGCGCTGGTGCCCGGCTTTTTCGCCGAGCGCAACCTGATCAACATCCTGCAGCAGTCGAGCATCAATGCCTGTCTGGCGCTGGGCATGACGCTGGTCATCATCTCCGGCGGCATCGACCTGTCGGTCGGGCCGACGGCAGCACTCTCGGCCGTCATCTCGGCCTCTATGATGGTCGCCGGCGTGCCGTTTCCGCTGGCCATCGCCGCCGGCTTCGCCATTGGTCTTGCCTGCGGCCTCGTCAACGGCGTGCTCGTCGCCCATGTTGGGCTGCAGCCCTTCATCGTCACGTTGGGAACGCTCAGCACCTATCGGGCACTGGCGCTGATCTACACCGGCGGCAATCCGGTCCTCGGCCTGCCCCCAGGCTTTCGCGCCGTCTTCAACGGTTCGCTGTTCGGACTGCCTCTGGCGGTCGTCATCGTCGCCTGCGTGGCTGTCGTCGCCTGGGTCGTTTTGAAGAAGACGCCCTTCGGCGAATATCTGCTCGCCGTCGGCGGCAACGAGGAGGCGGCCTACATCGCCGGCGTGCCGATTGCCCGCACCAAGATCGCCGCCTACCTGATCTCAG
>NZ_RZRW01000006.1:0-5618 GCF_003998745.1 Mesorhizobium sp. M7A.F.Ca.US.014.04.1.1
ACCTTGTAGCCTTCGTCCATGCTGCGCACCATGGACGAAGGCTACAAGGTGATCGCGCTGAATGGCGAAAAGCTCAACCCGTTCCAGTCCTTCTGGCAGACGACGCGCGGCAATGCCGAGGCGCTGTCGGTGGTGGAAAAGATAGGCACGCTGGACGCGGGCACCGACGCCGACATCGTCGTGCTGGACGCCAGGGCAACGCCGGGAATGCGACTCAGGATGGAGACGGTCGAGACGCTGGCGCAGGAACTCTTTCTCCTGCAGACGCTGGGCGACGACCGCTCCGTCCGCGAAGTTTATGTGGCGGGGCGGCCAGCCAAGGCTGACATGAGCGCGGGGTAAGGCCCCCTCACCCGGATTGCCAACCGAATTGCGAAGGCAATTCGGGGCAATCCGGCCTCTCCCCGAGGGGAGAGGAGGAAGCCGAGGCCCGTGCTCGTCTCTTCTCCCCTCGGGAGAAGGTGGCCACGCCACGGAAGCTTGACCGAGCGGAGCTTGTCGTACACACGACGTGTGACGATTTCGGAGAAAGAAAATGGCCGTTGCTGACGACATCGCTCTGATCAAGAGACAGGAAGAGACCCTTGTCTTCGCGACCTTTGACGAGGCCGTCGCTTTCAAAATCGGCTCCGCCATTCGCGATCGTGCAATCGCCGAAGATCTACCCATCATAGTCGACATCAGGCTGTGGGACCGGCCGCTGTTCTACGCCGCGCTGCCGGGCTCGAACGCTTCCAATCCCGACTGGGCGCGGCGCAAGATCAATGTGGTCAAACGGTTCCTGAGAAGCACCTATCGCATGGTGTTGGAACAGCAGCGCCCCGACCGCACCTTCAAGATTGGTGAAGGGCTGGATATTGCCGACTACGTGCTGGCCGGCGGTGGCTTTCCGGTGAACGCCAAGGGCACCGGCGTCATTGGCGTCATCGCCGTTTCCGGACTGCCGGAGCGCGAGGATCACGGCGTCGTCGTCGATGCGCTGTGCGATCATTTGGGCGTCGACAAGCGCGGCTTGGCATTGCCTCGGGAAGCCGAATGACCGTGCTCGACCCCAAATCGTTCCTCGTCTCTATCTTCAACGCCGCCGTCGCCGCCGCCGATCCGGAACGAACCATCAGGGATCATCTGCCGGCCAAGCCCAAGGGCCGTACCATCGTCATCGGCGCGGGCAAAGGCTCGGCGCAAATGGCGGCAGCCTTCGAGAAAGTGTGGGACGCCCCCATCGAAGGGCTGGTCGTCACCCGCTATGGCTATGGCGCGACCTGCGAGCGCATCGAGATCATCGAGGCGGCGCACCCGGTGCCGGACGATGCCGGCCTTGAAGCCTCGCGCCGGCTGCTGGCGAAGGTGCAAGGGCTGACGGCGGACGATCTGGTGGTGGCGCTGATTTCCGGCGGCGGCTCGGCGCTGTTGCCGTCGCCGGCCGGCAGCTTGACGCTGGCCGACGAGATCGCCGTCAATGAGGCGCTGCTCGCCTCGGGTGCGCCGATCGCGGCGATGAACACTATCCGCAAGCACCTTTCCACCATCAAGGGCGGCAGGCTGGCGGCGGCCGCATGGCCGGCCAGGGTGGTGTCGCTGATCGTCTCCGATATTCCCGGCGATAATCCGGCAATGGTCGCCTCCGGCCCAACCGTACCGGATACAGGCAGCCGCGCCGACGCGCTGGCCTCGATATCGGCCTATGGCATGAAACTGCCGGCCTCGGTGATGGCGCATATCAATTCGCCGGCCGCCGATGCGCCAAGCCCGGATGACGAGCGCTTTTTGCGCAACGAGGTGCATCTGATCGCTTCGGCCGGGGTATCGCTGGAAGCCGCCGCTACGGAAGCGAAACGGCAAGGCGTCGAGGCGGTTATCCTCTCCGATGCCATCGAAGGCGAAGCGCGCGAGGTTGGCGGTGTCCACGCCGCGATCGCGCGTGAAGTGGCGACGCGCAACAGGCCTTTCTCGAAGCCGGTGCTGATCCTGTCGGGCGGCGAGACAACCGTGACGCTGCGCGCAAAAGGCAAGGGCGGCCGCAATTCGGAATTCCTGCTCGCCTTCGCCATCGGCATCAATGGCGTCGACGGTATCAATGCGCTGGCCGCCGACACTGACGGCATCGACGGTTCGGAAAACAATGCCGGTGCCTTTGCCGATGCTTCGACCGTGTCGCGCATGCGCGCTGCCGGGGTGGACGCCAAGGCTATGCTTGCCGGCAACAATGCCTGGACGGCCTTCAACGCGGTTGACGATCTCTTCGTACCCGGCCCGACCGGTACGAATGTCAACGATCTCAGGGCAATTCTGATCAGGTAGCCGCAGCAATTCCAGGAAGGTTTTCTGTCCGGAATCGCGCAAAACAGACAATCAGGCGGCCATCAGCCGCTTCACCAGCTTCATGTCCTGCAGGAACCGTTCGCGTTCAGCCTCCTTGTCCGCGGGTTCGCGGATGCGCAGGATGAAGGAGGGATGGATGGTGATGAACACGCGCAATCCGTCCTCGCGCTCGATCACTTGTCCGCGCATCTTTGTCACCGGAATCGCCTTGCCGAGCAGCGACATCGCCGCTGTCGCGCCGAGTGCCACGGCGAGGTTCGGCTTGATCAGCTCGAATTCTTGGTCGATCCACCAGCGGCAGGCCTGAATCTCACCGGAATTCGGTTTGGAGTGGATGCGGCGCTTGCCGCGCGGCTCGAACTTGAAGTGCTTGACCGCGTTGGTGACATAGACCTTTTGCCGGTCGACACCGGCATCGTCCAGGATCGCATCGAACACCTTGCCGGCCGGACCCACGAAAGGTTTGCCGGCGAGGTCCTCCTGATCCCCCGGCTGTTCGCCGACGAAGATCACCTTGGCATTGTCAGGGCCTTCACCGAAGACGGTCTGCGTCGCGTCGCGCCACAGCGGGCAGCGGCGGCAGCCTTTCGCTGCCTCGCGCAATTCCGGAATCGTGCTTGCATCATCTTCCGGTGCTTCGACGGGCTGCTTCGGCCAATGCCGTGCCTGCACCTTTGCGTGGTGCGGCGCGGGTGTTGTCGGCATCTTCGCAATCATGTCCTTGGCGGCCTTGTCCGCTCCTGCGATCATGTCTGGAATGAGCGAGGCCTCGGGAAGGTTCCGCCAATATTTCTTCGGCATCTCCTTCTGCATGGTTTTCACCTTCAATCGCGCCGGGTTGAAGATGTTCTCGAAATAGGTGCGCCAGAGCGCCTCGGTATCGTCCTGATCAGGCGCATCGCCCTTGGCCGCGCCCGGCCCGATCGCCAGCCTTTC
The DNA here is from genome assembly GCF_003998745.1 of Mesorhizobium sp. M7A.F.Ca.US.014.04.1.1. Classification (NCBI taxonomy): domain Bacteria; kingdom Pseudomonadati; phylum Pseudomonadota; class Alphaproteobacteria; order Hyphomicrobiales; family Phyllobacteriaceae; genus Mesorhizobium; species Mesorhizobium sp. M7A.F.Ca.US.014.04.1.1. Next base: position 3,259 of record NZ_RZRW01000006.1, read on the forward strand.
GCCATCCCAGTCGGCAGAGGCATAAGGGGTCAGGATCGTCCAGCGCATGCCGGTGAAACGTCTGACGAAGAAATCGGCGTTGCGCTCGACGATGAAATGATCCGGCTCGAACCAGGCGACATAGCGCTCATCGGCACCGTCGCCGATTTTCCGGAAACGTACGAAGGCGTGCATCTTGTGGCTGTCGCGCCGCACCGCCTTCTCCATGGCCTCGAGCCGCCTGGTGTCGGAATCCGACGCGATTTCCAGCAGTTTAGCTTCGTCGCGCAATCGCCACAGCATTCGGTAGAGAAAGGCAAACCGGCCGGGATCGGAATGGCAGAACGCCGTTTCGGCATGCCCGAGGAAGTCGCGCGGCACGACGAGTTGCGCGCCCGCAGGCACTTCAGGCAATTGTGCCTGATCAGAGCCTGGCGCGACATGCCAGTCGACGTCCTCGGGCCTGACCTCATTCAAGGCCAGCCGCCGTGCCGCGTCACGCCAGCCGGCAAAATCCGTCTCGCTGTCGAGCCGAACTCTGTATCTGGCGAGATCGAGTTCCGCCGGCCGCATGATCAGAACAACGATAATTGTTCGCAGGAGTGGACGATCCTGTCGCGCAGGCCGGCCTTGTCGGTCAGCGCACCAGGCGACCAGCCTTCGGCGATGATGAAGGGCCTGAGCTTGGCGATCGACTGGCAGAACCGCCCGACATCCTCGAGCCGCATGCGCCGGTGCCGGCGCGTCTCCAAAATCTTCGCCACCACCTTGGTGCCGAGACCCGGCACCCGCAGCAGCGCTTCGCGGTCGGCGCGATTGATGTCGACGGGAAACTGCCCCCGGTTGCGCAGTGCCCAGCCCAGCTTCGGGTCGATGGCGAGCTCGAGCATGCCGTCGCTGCTGCCGGCGAGGATTTCCGGTTGCGAAAAGCCGTAAACCGCATCAGCCAGTCGGCCTGATAAAGCCGGTGCTCACGCATCAGCGGCGGCTTCTGCAGGGGCAGCGACGACGACGAATCCGGAATCGGACTGAAGGCCGAGTAATAGACCCGCCGCAGATGGTAGCTGCCATAGAGCCGGGCGCTCGTGTGCAATATGCCGTCGTCGGATGTCTTGTCGGCGCCGATGATCATCTGCGTCGACTGGCCGCCCGGCGCAAAGCGTTCGCGCTTTTTGGTCTTCAAAGTCGGCTCGGCCTTCTCCTCCATCTTCTGGCGCAGCCTGGCCATGGAAAGCCGGATTGTCTCCGGCTTCTTCTCGGGCGCCAGCCGCTTCACACCCTCGTCGGTCGGCAGTTCGACATTGATCGACAGCCGGTCGGCATAGAGACCGGCCTGCTCGACCAGTTCGGCCGAGCTTTCCGGGATGGTCTTCAAATGGATGTAGCCGGAGAATTTCTCCTCCAGGCGCAGCCGGCGCGCCACCTCGACCATCTCGCCCATGGTCTCGTCCGGCGAGCGAACGACACCCGAGGACAGGAACAGGCCTTCTATGTAGTTGCGCCGGTAGAAATCCATGGTCAGCTTCACCACCTCGTCGATGCCAAAGCGGGCGCGCCGCACATTGGACGACGATCGGTTGATGCAGTAGCTGCAATCATAGATGCAGAAATTGGTCAGCAGGATTTTCAGCAGCGAAATGCAGCGGCCGTCCGGCGCGTAGGAATGGCAGATGCCCATGCCCTCGGTGGAGCCGATGCCGCCTGATTCCAGCGAGTCCTTTTTCGCCGCACCCGACGAGGCGCAGGACGCATCGTATTTGGCGGCATCGGAGAGGACAGCCAGTTTTTCACGGACGGTGAGTGCGCTCATCTGTTCATGATATGTTCTTATCCGCCCTTATGCCACCTCATTTGATGGAAACGGCGAAAAAGTGATCGCCCGCCCGGCCCTCAGACTTCGTGCAGATAGAGGTGGTAATCCAGTTCGCTGACCGTGCGTGCCACGCGCAGGTATTCGGACTGTTTGATCGCCACGAAGGTCCGGTGCAGGTCCTCGCCGAGCGCGTTCTTCAGGAAGCTGGACGCCCGGGCCGATTCGATCGCGGCGCGCCAGTCGACAGGCATGGTTGTGCGCGTGACCGCTGCCTCATAGCCGTTGCCGGTCGTTTCGGGCCCCGGATCGAGCCCTTCATCCATGCCCTTGATGATGCCGGCGAGCACGGTTGCGGCGATCAGATAGGGGTTGGCGTCGACGCCCGACGGCCGGTGCTCGATGCGCCGGTTCTTGGCGTCGCCGGCCGGCACACGCAGCGCCACCGATCGGTTGTTGACGCCCCATGTCGGTGCCACCGGCGCATAGGATTGCGAGACGAAGCGCCGCCAGGAATTGGCGTGCGGCGCAAACACCAGCATCGATTCCGCCATGGTCTGGATGAGGCCGC
>NZ_RZRW01000007.1:0-22598 GCF_003998745.1 Mesorhizobium sp. M7A.F.Ca.US.014.04.1.1
AAAAAAAAAAACTCGGCCGGCTCTGTCCTGCAGCGAAACATGGAAATGCATGCCCGAGCCGGCGTATTTCTCGATCGGCTTGGCCATGAAGCAGGCGGTGACGCCGTGGCGGCGCGCCTGCGCCCGCACCAGCCGCTTCAGCATGACCAGGTCGTCGGCCGCCCGCATCACATCCTTGCGGTAGTTCAGCGTCAATTCGTACTGGCCGGGCGCATATTCGGAAATGACCGTCTCGGCCGGAATGCCTTGCGCCTTGGCTGCGGCATAGATGTCGGAAAACAGCGGCTCCATGCCGTGCAGATGATCAACGGAATAGACTTCCGTCTTGCCCGAGACGCGGCCGTCGAGCACGGCGCGCGCCGGCTGCACCTTGCCGTCGGCGTCGCGCTCATTGGCCAGCAGGAAGAATTCAAGTTCGAAGGCTCCGGCCGGATAGAGGCCCTTGGCCGCCAGGATGTCGACTTGCCGAGCCAACGCCAGCCGCGGATCCGACGACATCGGCCGGCCGTCGAGCATGTACATCGCCATCAGCAGCTGGCCACGTGGCGGGCTCGTGCCGTAGAGCGGCACCAGCGTACCGGGGATCGGCCATGCCCTGAGATCGCCGTCGCCGGTCGTCCAGATCAACCCGGTCTCGTGCACATCCTCGCCGGTGATGTCGAGGCCCAGGATCGAGATCGGCATATGGCGGCCGCCCTCGAAGATGCTCTTCAGCTCATGCCGGCGCACGATCTTGCCGCGGCCGACGCCATTGGCGTCGGTCAGCACGATATCGAAGGCTTCGATCTCGGGATGGGCGTCGAGAAAGGCGTGCGCCTCGGCGGATGTCGAGCCCGAAGGTGAGGTCATTGTGGCATTGGGATGGTCCATCGCCGCTTGTCTCATGCCCCAAGCTTTGCCGCAACCGCGCCGAAGGCGGTGATCAGCCGGTTGACCTGGGTCGCAGTGGTCGCCGGCGAGATCAGCATCATGTTGTGGAAGGGTGCGATCAGCACGCCGCGATTGATCAGCGCGACATGGATGGCGGCCTCCAGTTCCGGCGCATGCGCCACTTCCGCCTCGGCGCCATTGCGCAGCGGACCGGGCGCGCAGATGAACTCGACGCGGGCGCCGACACGGGAAACATGCCAGGGCAGGCGATAGCGATCGATCACGCCGGTCAACCCGGCATCGAGCCGCCGCGCCAGGTGATCCATGCGGTCATAATTTTCCGGCGTCATCACCTCTTCAAGCGCGGCGCGCATCGCTGCGAACTGCAGCGGGTTGGCCGAGAGCGTCGTGCCCATGCCGGAATAGCCCGGCTCCTTGGTCCTGTTGTAGTCCGCGTAGCGCGAGGCGACGTCGTCGCTCATGCCCCAGACACTGGCCGGCACGCCGCCGGCGATCGGCTTGCCCAGGACGAAGAAGTCCGGGTCGAGACCATATTTCCTCGTGTAGCCGCCGGGGCCGGTCGAGATCGTGTGCGTCTCGTCGATCAGAAGCAGTGTGCCGGCTTGGCGTGTCAGTTTGCGCAGGGCGTCATGGTAGCCCGGATCGGCAAGCACCATGCAGGAGTTGGTCAGCACCGGTTCGGCGATGACGCAGGCGACGTCCTTATCCCCAAGCGCGGCTTCGAGTGCTGAGATGTCGTTGAACTCGATGACCTTGGCCGTACGCGTCAGGTCGCGGAACTCGCCCGCCAATCCCGGCCGGTTGACGGGCTTGCCGTCGATCAGCCGCACCATCGTCTCGTCGACCGAGCCATGGTAGCAGCCGTTGAAGACAAGGATCTTCTCCCGGCCGGTGACGGCGCGGGCGACGCGCAATGCAAAACGGTTTGCGTCGGTTGCCGTCGTCGCGATCTGCCAGAATGGCAGGCCGAAGCGCTGCTGCAGCAGCGGCCCGATGGCCAGCGCATCTTCCGAAGGCAGCATATAGGTCAGGCCACGTCCGGCCTGGCGGCGGATGGCGCGCGCCACCGGCGGCGGCGAATGGCCGAACATCGAGCCGGTGTCGCCAAGGCAGAAATCGTCGAGCTTGTTTCCGTCGATGTCGGTGATCGTGGCGCCCTTGGCGCTGTCGACCAGGATCGGAAACGGCGTCGGCCAGTCGTTCATCCAGTGCATCGGCACGCCGCCGAAGAAGCCGGGCAGGCCGTTGCCGACCTTTACCTGAGATTGCGGCCGCGCCTTGCGGAAGGCTGCCCCCTCGGTCTCGCGCAGATCGGCAATGCGGTCGCGGCCGATGCCGCCGATGGACGTCTTGGACATATCGCTGTGCATGAAAACCCCTCTGGTCGATTCCTCTTAGCCAATCCGTGTCTGCATCCGCAATTGGCCGCGCATCTGTCCTGCGTTGGCTCAGCCTTTGGCGGCGGCGCTTGACCGTGCTGCCGAAGTCGGCGCCAATATGAGCGGGAATTGAGGGGGAGGGGTAATGAGGACGGTCATCTGTGTGGCGATGCACCTGTCGTCGGCGAGCGCGGCCTTCGCCTCGGGCGGCATCTGGTGCTCCACCGACGACCCGGCGGCGACATTCGAGGTCGAGGCCGGCGTCACCAGAGGCATGGGCGGGCCGACCTTCAACTTTCGCGGCAACCTCGAAATTCTGAGCCGGCCTGCCAGCGACAGCCTGCGCAAGACCGTGTTCGAGGATTCCAACCTGACGCAGTACTGGCTCGACGGCAAGGAATTGCGGCTGAACATCTATCGTGAGCACGAGGCCGCGCAAAAGATCAACTCGGTCGAACTGACGATCCTGACCAGGACCAGCGACGAAGGCGTCTACGACGGGAGCTATACGCTCTCCATCTACGACGCCGCAGCGGATACGGACCAGGACGGCAAACCGGTCGAAATCAGCGGCAAAGTGTCGTGCGGAGCGGAGTGAGCGGGGTCAGGCCGTGATGTCGATGACGCCGCAGTCGCCTGCCGCGCTGCCGAAGGCGACGCGGCGTTCTTCCTTGTCCCACATCATCGAGGTGATGGCGCCCTTGCCCGGCCGCCGCAACAGCACTTCCTTGGCGTCGGCAAAACGCACCGCCATCACCATGCCGTCATCATAGCCGACGGCGACGACATCCTGGCTCGGGTGACAGGCGACAGCCGTCACCATGGCATTGCCGCGCGTGCCGAGTTCCAGCGGTGCCTTGCCCATCGGCCCGTCCTTGCCGGAAAACGGCCAGACGATCGCCGCCGGCGCGCCGGAACTCGCAAGCCACTTGCCCTTTACGCTCCACGACAGGCTTTTGACCTTGCCGGGATAGCCGGTCATGCGCATGTGCTTGCCGTCGGCGAGCTTCCACCCGTGCAATGCGTTTTCTTGCATGGTGGTGACGAGGAAGGCGCCATCCGGCGAGAAGGTGATGCCGGTATGGGCGCCGGCCCATTCGAGTTCCACCGGCTTGCCCTCGGCGGCCGGGAAATGCAGCGTCGCGCCATTGTAGCGGGCGACGCCGAAGCGCATGCCCTTGGGCGAGAAGGCCAGCCCCTCCACCGAACGCGGATGGACGAATTCCCTGGTCTTGCCGTCGGCGAAGCGCACGAAGGCAGTCTTGCCTGAGGCATAGGCGATGGCGCCTTGCGGCCCGGCGGCAACGCTGGTGATCCACTTCCTGGCCGCGCTTGCCAATTCCGTGGCCTCGCCGCCCGTTTTCACGGCAAACACCTTGCCGTCCTCGCCGCCGGTGATCAGCCGGTCATTGGCCGCATCATGGAAGGCGGCGAGCAGCCCGTCATTGGCCTGAACCGTCTTGTGGCCATGGTCGAGCCGATGGATGGCGCCGTCGGCCATCGCGAAATGCGGCACGTCGCCGAGAAAGGCGGCGGCGATGCAATGGCCTTCGAGGTCTAGGGGGGCGACTGTGGGCATCAGGGAACCATTCCAATGAAGTTTGTTGCCATCCCCGGGAAGTCGCCAGCGCGGCCGGGTGTGGCGCCAACCTTCTCCCCTTGTGGGAGAAGGTGGATCGGCGCGCAGCGCCGAGACGGTTGAGGGGTGTTGGACGGATCGCCGTCGGTGCCCAGCTGGAGCACCCCTCATCCGACCGAGCTTCGCACGGCCACCTTCTCCCACAAGGGGAGAAGGACAGAAGGGGCAGCGCTAGCGTTATAAGGCTTGGAAATCAAGCCGCCTGGCAGGCGTCAAAACTCTTCTTCAGCCGCTCGGCGTCGAGTTCCCTGCCGATGAACACCAGCCGGCTCTCGTGCTTTTCGCCGTCTTTCCAGGCGCGCTGGTGGTCGCCTTCGATGATCATGTGCACGCCCTGGATGACATAGCGCTCGTCGTCGCCCTTGAGCGCGATGATGCCTTTCAGCCGCAGGATGTTGGGGCCTTCCATCTGGGTGATCTTCTCGATCCAGGGGAAGAATTTCTTCGGATCCATCTCGCCGCCGCGCAGCGACACCGATTGCACCGTCACGTCATGAATGTCCGAAGCATGCGCGTGATGGTGGTGGTCGTGCCCGTCATGATCATGGTGGTGGTGATCGTGGCCGTCGTGGTCATGATGATCGTGATCGTCATGCGCCTCGAGGAAGTGCGGATCGTTTTCCAGTGCCCGGGACAGATCGAAAGCGCCGCGGTCGAGTACTTCGGTCAGGTCAACGCCGGCGCGGGTGGTACGATGGATCTTTGCCGCCGGATTGATGGCGCGGATCGTTGCCTCGACCTTGGCGAGTTCTTCTGACGTGACGAGGTCGGTCTTGTTGAGCACGACGACGTCGGCGAAGGCGATCTGGTCCTCGGCTTCCTTGGAATCCTTGAGCCGCAACGGCAGGTGCTTGGCGTCGACCAGCGCCACCACCGCGTCAAGCCTGGTCTTGGAGCGCACATCGTCGTCCATGAAGAAGGTCTGCGCCACCGGCACCGGATCGGCGAGCCCGGTGGTCTCGACGACGATGGCGTCGAAGCGGCCGGGGCGGCGCATCAGGCCCTCGACGACACGGATCAGGTCGCCGCGCACCGTGCAGCAGATGCAGCCATTGTTCATCTCGTAGATTTCCTCGTCGGATTCCACGATCAGATCGTTGTCGATGCCGATTTCACCGAACTCGTTGACGATGACGGCGTAGCGCTTGCCGTGGTTTTCCGACAGGATGCGGTTGAGCAGCGTCGTCTTGCCGGCGCCGAGATAGCCGGTGAGAACGGTTACGGGGATTTGCGTCTGTGCGTCGCTCATGGCTTGCCTCGAAAGTGCTGGGCCGCAAAAGATCCGGCCCTCAAAAGGGATTGTCGGTTCCATATAGGATGTGTGCCGGGCTTTTGCACGGGGCAAACCGATGGGCCAAACCGGCTTGCTACAATACCGGATTTTGACTGGCGAAAGCCGCTGTGATTGCCTAGCTCGGGATGCGGAAGGTCAATTTGAGAGGCAAGATATGTCCGGCAAGCCATCCTCCTTCTCATTGAGCCGGCGCCAGGCGCTCGGGTTGATCGCGGTCACCGCCGGAGGTGGTGCCTTCCTGCCGGCCTCGGCAATGGCCGCTCAATCTTCGGCTGCCCAGGCTTCACCCTATGCCGGACTGGCCTTGTTCGAAAACGGCGCCGGTGTCTGCACCATTACGCCTGAAGTGACCGAGGGACCGTTCTATTTCGACCCGAAACTCGAACGTGCCGATGTCACCGAAGGCAAGAAAGGTATTGCCCTTGACGTCCGGCTGCAGGTTGTCGACGTGGACTGCCGCCCACTTGCCGGCGCCCGCGTCGATATCTGGCATTGCGACGCGCAGGGCGCCTATTCCGGCTATCCCGGACAGGGTGACGGCCGCGACGTCGACACGTCGGGCCAGACCTTCCTGCGTGGTTGGCAGAAAACCGATGCAAGCGGCATCGTCTCCTTCGCCACGATCTATCCCGGCTGGTATCGCGGCCGCACCACCCACATCCATTTCAAGGTCTTCCCCGACGACAGGTCGGTGATGACCGGCCAGTTGTTTTTCCCCGACAGCCTCAGCGAGCAGATCTTCACCTCTGTCGCGCCCTACAATGACCGGCCCGGCAAGCGCGACACTTCAAATGCCGATGACGGCATCGCCAGGCGGGCCGGATCGCAATCGCAGGCTGCGCTGCGCGAGTTGGAGGATGCCTATCAGGCGCTGATGATCGTGGCGGTGAAGTCCGGCTGAGCGTTCCCTCACGCACCTTGTCAGCGGCGAAAACTCCGGTCACGAATTCGTTTGTCATCTAACTGAAATAAACATCTGGCATTAGCCACGGCGGACACCACAATGCTTGCCGGCAAAGCTGTTTGAAGCACCGGAATCTTTTTGATCGTCGATTGCCAACCGGCCGGCTGCCTCTATGCTGCCCGCACCGGTACGGCCGAAGAGGGAAGACCATGGCCAAGGCGGACAAGACTGCGACAATGAGCCGGCTGCATTCCGCGGCAAGGCTGGCAAGGACGGCGCTGGCTGCCCGGCTTCTGGCGCACGGCTTCTATGCCGGCCAGGACCAGATCATGCTGGCGCTCGACCGTGAGGACGGCCAGACGCCGGGCAATCTTGCCGGACGTCTCGGCGTGCGCCCGCCGACGATCACCAAGACCATCAACCGGCTGCAGGCCCAGGGGTTCCTGGAGAAGCGCGCTTCTGAAGCCGATGCCCGCCAGGCCCACATCTTTCTCACCGATACAGGCCGCGACATCATCCACGCCATCGAGAAATCGGTGAAGAAGACCGAAAAGCAGGCGCTGAAGGGCCTCGACAAGAAGGACCAGAAGTCGCTGTTCAAACTGCTTGCCCGCATCGAGGCCAACCTCTCGAACGAGGAATTGGTGCTCATCGACGACGACGCCGAGTCGGACGACTGACCGGCGGATTGTCGCGGCAGGCGATCAAGCCGCCGCGGCAGAGCCCTGGATCAGCGACGACCAGCGTCCCGGTGTCATGCCGAACGCCTTCTTGAACTGCCTGATGAAATGGCTCTGGTCGCTGAAGCCGGCTTCGACCGCGATCTGCGCCAACGGTTCGCCGGCGGCGATCATCCGCCGCGCACGCTGAAGCCGGCGCATCACCAGGAAGCGATGCGGACTGGTCGAGAACGCCGCGCGGAAATGCCGTGACAAGGCATAGCGGTCGAGCCCGGTTATGGCTTCCAGTTCGCCGGAGCGCACCGGCCGGGTCAGGTTTTCCGTGAGATAGTCGCGCGCCAGTGCAGCCGCCCGCCACGCCGTCCTGGTCATCGGCTTTGCCGGCTGGCCACCATGCCGGGTCAGGCTTTGCATCAGTTGGACCAGGAAATCGTCGACGAACAGGTCGTCGAGTTCCTGCTCCAGCGGCCCCAGCGCCGAAAGCAGCGTTGCGCAAAAGGCGGCGTCCGTCACCACGCCATCCCTCACAAAAGGCAGCGAAGCGCCGCCGAGGCAGTCGAGCATCAGCGACGGCTCCAAATAGAGCATTCGGTAGCGCAGGCCGTCCTCGGTGCCGGCGCCGCCGTCATGCAGTTCGTCGGGGTGTAGCACGATGATCTGGCCTGGAAGGCTGTGACGCGCAGCACCAAGATAGCGAAACGTCTGCACACCGTGCAGCGTTACCCCGATCGCATAGGTGTCGTGGCGATGCAGGTCGAACGCGCTGCCATGGAAGCGTGCCTCGATCCGCTCCATGCCTGCGGGATCGGGGGCGGAGATAATACGGTTTTCCGCCGCATCGATGCACAAACGTCCAAGACCCTCGAAGGCCTGGCTGTCTAGATCGTGCGACATCGTCTCCTTAAGCCTCGCATTGGGGCACAAACCGAATGGCCAATGTCTCATGTTCGATACGAAATTTGCAATCGTGCTCAGGGAAGATCTGGCGGTCTGGCAGAAACTCAACGTCACCGCCTTCCTGACCAGCGGCATCGTCGCGCAGTTTTCCGATATCATCGGTGAACCCTATCGCGACCGCGCCGGCAATCTCTATAACCCGCTGTCGATCCAGCCGGTCATCGTTTTGTCCGCCGACCAGGCCACGCTGGGCACGATCCACCGGCGCACATTGGAGCGCGGCGTGACCACCTCGCTCTATGTCGAGGAGATGTTTTCGACCGGCTTTGACGCGGCCAACCGCGCCGTCTTCGCCGAATTTGCGCCTGAAGACGCCAAGGCGGTCGGGATCGCGCTTCGCGCCGACAAGAAGCTGGTCGACAAGATCACCAAGGGCGCCCGTATGCACCCGTAGCTTCAGAGGCATCGACTAAGCCTGCCGCCGACACTTGTTGTGCCAGCCGGCTTTGGCGTGGCGACAGCCGACAATTGGCTTGCCGGGAGCCGGCAATTCCCGCAAAGGTGGGTCCAGCCCAGCTCCCACCCGGCCTGCAAGTGAGTGCTCCCCAAAGACATGTAGAAAGCGCGACGCCCCCGGTGGCGATCCTGTGCATGCTTTCCACTTACGTCTGCTTCACCTTCCTCGACACATCAAGCAAATACCTCGTCCTCGCCGGCATTTCCGTGCTGGTCGTTGCCTGGGTGCGCTTTGCCGTGCATGTCATCCTGGTCGGCACCCTGTTGCGCGGCTGGCGCCAACCCATGCGGTTTCGCCCGATCAACCTGCCTGCGCATATCCTGCGCGGGGCTTTCCTGTTCGGATCGACCATATTCAATGTCCTGGCGCTCAAATCCCTGCAACTGGCCGAGACAACCTCGATCTATTTCTTTGGGCCGATGGTGATCACGGCGCTGGCCGGTCCGCTGCTTGGCGAGTGGGCGGGCTGGCGGCGCTGGCTGGCCATCCTGGCGGCCTTTGCCGGCGTCCTCATCATCACCCGACCGGGCGTCGGCGTGTTCGGCATCGGACATCTCTTCGCGCTCGGCTCGATGCTGTCGAACTGCTTCTACGTCATCATGACGCGCCGCATGTCGGCGACCGAGACATCGGAGAGCCTCATCCTGTTTTCGGCGCTGGCGCCGGCGCTGCTGCTGTTGCCCCTGCTGCCGTTTTCGTTTTCCTTGCCGCATGACGGCTGGCACTGGTTCGTGCTGCTGATGCTCGGCGTGTTCGGCGGCGTCGGTCACTGGCTGCTCGTCCAGGCCTACCGGCTGGCGACGACCACGGCTTTGGCGCCCTATCCCTATTCGCAGATGGTGTGGATGATCATTTCCGGATGGATCGTCTTCAAGCAGTTTCCCGACCGCTGGACGCTGGTCGGCGCCGCCATCATCGTCGCCAGCGGCCTCTACATCGTCCATCGCGAGCATAGGCTTCGGCTGCGGAGCCGCGCGGCCTCGGACGTCGAGGCCGAGGCGTTGGCAAAAAAACTTTGATTTGCCCCCGATCGGTGGCATAACGCCGCCTTTAAACAGTTTAGGTCTGGAAAGTCAGGTCCGGGGAGCACACGTCGCTGGCACAAAAAATCAAGCTTTCGACGATCGCGGATGCGCTCGGCGTGTCCACGGCCACGGTCTCGCTGGCGCTGCGCGACAGCCCTCTTGTTGCCGGGACCACCCGTGACCGCATCAAGGAACATGCCCGCGCCATCGGCTATATCTACAACCGACGCGCCGCCAGCCTGCGCACCTCGCGTTCCGGCATTGTCGGCGTCGTCGTGCACGACATCATGAACCCGTTCTTCGCCGAGATCCTGCGCTCGATCGAAAGCGAGCTCGACCGCAGCCGGCAAACCTTCATCCTGTCCAACCACTATGATCAGCTCGAAAAGCAGCGCACTTTCATCGATACGCTTTTGCAACTCGGCGCCGACGGCGTCATCATGTCGCCGGCGATAGGCACGCCGGCTTCCGACATCGTGATGGCCGAGGAGAACGGCCTGCCGGCTGTGCTGATCGCGCGCACCGTCGAGGGTGCCGACGTGCCGGTCTTTCGCGGCGACGACTCCTATGGAACAGGCCTCGCCACCAATCACCTGATCTCGCTCGGCCACAAGCGCATCGCCATGATCGGCGGCACCGACCAGACCTCGACCGGCCGTGACCGCTACCAAGGCTATGTCAACGCGATGGAGGCGGCCGGGCTGGAAGTCGGGCCGTCCTGGCGCATCGCCGGGCCGCGCACCAAGCAGGCCGGCTTCGAGGCCGCCGGGCAGTTCCTGGCGCTGAAGGACAGGCCGACAGCTGCCTGCTGCTGGAACGACCTCGTCGCCATCGGTCTGATGAACGGCATTGCCCGCGCCGGCCTGGTGCCGGGCGTCGACATCTCGGTCACCGGCTATGACGACCTCGAAGAGGCGGCGATCGCGACGCCGGCGCTGACCACAGTCTGGAACGGCCAGCGCGAGGTTGGCCGCCGCGCCGCCAGCGCGCTGCTCGACAAGCTCAACGGCCAGACGGTGCGACCCTCGCAGGAATTGATCAAGCCGGAACTGCATGTGCGTCAGTCGACCGGCAAGCCGGTGGAGCGTGCATGACCAAGGCCGAACAGTTGCAGACCGTCGCCATCCTGGTGCCGGGCGATTTCAACGACCACGCGGTCGACCGCATCAACCGCACGTTCAGGCGTGTCAGAATTGAACGCGCCGATCCGGCGCTCGTCACCGACGAGATGCGCAGTGATGTGCGCGGCATCGCTTCGTTCGCCGGCATCAACGCGGCGATGATGGACGCATTGCCCAACCTCGAACTCATCGCTTCCTTCGGCGTCGGCTATGATTCGGTCGATGTCGGTCATGCGGCGGCGAAAAACATCATGGTCACCAACACGCCCGACGTGTTGACCGAGGAGGTCGCCGACACCACGATCGGGCTGTTGATCAACACCATCCGCGACCTGCCGCGCGCCGAGACCTGGCTGCGCGACGGCAGCTGGGTGCGCAAGGGCAACTATCCGCTGAGCCGGCTGACCTTGCGCGGGCGCAGTGTGGGTATTTTCGGCATGGGCCGCATCGGGCAGGCCATTGCCCGGCGTCTGGAGGCCTTTGGCTTGCCGGTCGCCTACCACAACCGGCGCCGTGTCGAAGGTCTTTCCTACCACTATCATGCGACCCTGAAAGGGCTTGCCGAAGCCGTGGATACGTTGATTTCGGTCGCGCCGGGCGGCGCCTCGACGGAGAAGGCGGTCAATGCCGAGATACTGTCGGCGCTTGGCGCCAACGGCGTCTTCGTCAACATCGGCCGTGGCAGCACGGTCGATGAGGCAGCGCTTGCGGCAGCCCTTGCCAACGGCACCATCGCCGCTGCCGGCCTCGATGTCTTTGCCGACGAACCGAACGTGCCCAAGGCGCTGCTCGACGCGCCCAACACCTCGCTGCTGCCGCATGTCGGCTCGGCCTCGGACCATACACGCCGCGCCATGGCGGATCTGTGCGTCGACAATCTGGTGTCCTGGTTCACCGAGCGCCGGCCGCTGACGCCGGTGCCCGAGACGGCGCATGTGAAGGCTAGAAACTGATCGGTGGCTGCCACATTTATTAACGTCAGCTTAACCCTTTGGAATCATTGTTCAACCTGTCCGTGTACGTGGATGAAGAATGATGAAAGCACTTTCCGCATTGATCGCTGCCGCAGCGCTGTTTGGTGGCATTCAGCTGTTTCATGGCGGCAGCCGGGAAAGCGTAGCCAACGAGGCCGCCCCGTCCAACAGCTACAGGCTGGTCGCCAATGGCGATGAGGCGGTCTGTGCAGTCAGCCGCGGGGCCGAAATTTCGGACGGTTTGTCGTTGCTCACCGTTGCTCCCAAATGCCGTCGGCTCTTGCCGGGCATAGAACAGGCGAAGTTCTGGCGCGAGCAAAACGATGGCACCGTTGCCTTCAGCGCCAATGGCACCGATCCAATCGTCACCTTCGCGGCTGCCGATGGCGACGGCTACGAATCCTATGCCCCGGCGCTGCCGCTGCTGTCGCTGGCGGCCACCCGTGATAAAAAATCCGGCGACTGATTATTCCGCTGCGGCCCGCGCGCCGGCCTTCGCTGCGGCGTGCAGCCGAACCGCATCGCCGAAGGCACGGAATATTTTCACCGAATTGCTGTCCGACTTGACCCAGTATTCCGGATGCCATTGCACGCCGACGGCGAAGGCGCGGGCGTCCCGCACCGAAACCGCCTCGACCGTGCCGTCGGTGGCGACGGCCTCGACCTGCAGCTTCGAACCGAGCCGGTCGATCGCCTGGCGGTGCAACGAATTGACCTTGATGTCGCCGGCACCGAACACACCGGCCAGGCAACTGTCAGGTTTGATCGAAATGGTCTGGTGGATGGCGAAGCGTTCGTCCTGCTTCTCGCTCACCGGCGCGCGGTGATCGAGCGAACCCTCGCGCTCCTGGATCTCGGTGCCGAGCGTGCCGCCCAACGCCACGTTCAGTTCCTGGATGCCGCGGCAGATGGCGAGCAGCGGCACGCCGCGTTCGATCGCCCGGCGGATCAGCGGCAGCGTCGTGGCGTCGCGCGCCGGATCATAGGGGCCATTGGCTTCACTGGCGTCGCCGCCATAGAGCGAGGGATGCACATTGGATTTCGAGCCGGTGACCATGACGCCGTCGACCGACGACAGGAGTTCGTCGAAATCGAGCCGGTCGCCGAACGATGGCACCAGCACCGGGAACACGCCGGCGCCGGTGATCGCCGCTTCCAGATATTGTTGTGGGGCGGCGTGCCAGGTGTAGTTGTCGAACTGACGGACGTCGGTCGATATGGCGACGAGCGGCTGATGCATTTGGGCTCTGTGTTCCATTTGGGCAAGGGATACCTGCCTTCAAAATAGGCGATCCCACGTTATTTTTCCATGCCAAGTTTCGGCGTGTCGCATGGGCCACGAAACGGCCTGTTAGACTATAGTTGCAGTGCAGCCGGGCTTCGCCGTCAAATGGGGCCGGCCTGCTGGACTCGACTTCTTGCCTGTGTATTGTCTCGAACGAACCGACACGGAAACCGAGGATTTTCTGACGTCGGCCTGTTGATCCAAAAGGGAGGAACTTCATGGATCGTCGTTCATTCATTCGCAAGGCCGGTGTCACCGGCGTCGGTGCCGCGGCGGCGGCGGCCACGCTGGCGGCGCCTGCAATCGCCCAGTCCAATCCCAAGGTGACATGGCGGCTGGCGTCGTCCTTCCCGAAGTCGCTCGACACCATCTATGGCGGCGCCGAGGTGTTCTCGAAGATGCTGTCGGAAGCCACCGACGGCAATTTCCAGATCCAGGTTTTTGCTGCCGGTGAGCTGGTGCCTGGCCTGCAGGCCGCCGACGCCACCACGGCCGGCACGGTCGAGGCCTGCCATACGGTGGCATATTACTACTGGGGCAAGGACCCGACATGGGCGCTCGGTGCGGCGGTTCCCTTTTCGCTCAACGCACGCGGCATGAATGCCTGGCATTACCATGGTGGCGGCATCGACCTGTTCAACGAGTTTCTCGCCACGCAGGGCCTTTTCGGCCTGCCGGGCGGCAACACCGGCGTGCAGATGGGTGGCTGGTTCCGAAAGGAAATCAACACGGTGGCCGACCTTTCCGGCCTCAAGATGCGAATCGGCGGTTTTGCCGGCAAGGTGGTGCAGAAACTCGGCGTCGTGCCGCAGCAGATCGCCGGCGGCGACATCTATCCGGCGTTGGAAAAAGGCACCATCGACGCGGCCGAATGGGTCGGCCCCTATGACGACGAGAAGCTCGGCTTCTACAAGGTGGCGCCCTATTATTACTATCCCGGCTGGTGGGAGGGCGGCCCGACCGTCCACCTGATGTTCAACAAGGCGAAGTACGAAGAGCTTTCGCCAACGTACAAGTCGCTGCTGCACACTGCCGCGCAGGCGGCCGACGCCAACATGCTGCAGAAATACGATTATCTGAACCCTGCGGCGGTGAAGCGGCTGGTGGCCGGCGGCGCGAAACTGCGCCCGTTCAGCCAGGAGATCATGGCCGCCTGCTTCGAAAAGGCCAACGAGGTCTATACCGAAATGGAAGCTTCCAACGCCCCGTTCAAGAAGATCTGGGAATCGATCAAGGGCTTCCGCAAGGAGCATTATCTCTGGGCACAGGTGGCCGAATACAATTACGACACCTTCATGATGGTCCAGCAGCGCAACGGCAAGCTGTAGTCGTTTGTACTTCTGCTCAAAAGCTCTCTGGGCGGACCCCGCTTAGAGAGCTTTTCTGTATATGCCGGGAGGCGAAGCCGGCGGTTCAGCCGCGGCGCGGCACCACCAGAACCTTGACCTCGCCGGGCGCCGGCGGATTGGCGATCACCGCTGGCGCTTCTTCAAGCGACACCTGCCTGGAGATCAGCCTGTCGATCTCGACCGCACCGGAAGCGATGAGTTCGGCGGCGCGGCGATGGGTGTAGGGATTGAGGAAGGAACCGAGCACCTTCAGTTCCCGGAACAACAGGTCGAACGGCTCGAATTCCGCTTTCATGCCTTGCGGCGTCACGCCGACAATGACGACCGTGCCGCCGGCTCGGGCCAGGCGCATGGACTGCTCGACGGTCTCTCGCACGCCGGCGCATTCGAAGACGACGTCGACGCCACCTGGCGCCAGACCGGCCGGTCCGGCGATCGCATCGATGACATCGGTGGCTGTCGGATCGATCGTCGCTGTCGCGCCGAGGTCCTCGGCGAGGGCGCGCCGCGAAGCCTGCCTGGTCGACAGGATGATGGTCGTGGCTCCCGCCAGTCTTGCCAGCTGCACGGTGAGCAGGCCGATCACGCCGCCGCCAAGCACGACCACCGAGCTGCCCGGTTTGATACCGGCAAGGTCGACGCCGTGCAGGCAACAGCCGAGCGGCTCGCAGAAGGCACCGTGCAGGGGGTTCAGGCCTGCAGGCAGGACGAAAGCCTGCTTCTGCGGCAAGGCAAGATATTCGGCAAAGCCGCCGTCGCGATGAATGCCGATCGCGCACAGATTGCTGCAGAGATTGACTTGTCCCGCGTGACAGTGTGCGCAGCGCCCACAGGCTATGTTGGGGTCGCCGGTAACACGATCGCCGATGGCAAAACCCGAGACCGATGTTCCGATCGCCTCGACGATGCCGGAAAACTCATGGCCGGGCGTCACCGGTGGCGTGCAGGGAAATTCACCGTGAAACAGATGCCGGTCCGTGCCGCAGACGCCGCAGGCTTCGATGCGCACCAGTAGCTCATCCGCACCGATGTCAGGCATGTCGACGTCGCGCAGCGTGATGCCGCCCACTGCTTCCAGCCGCACCGCTTTCATGGTCTTGACCATGCCGGTTCAGTTGAAGCTTGGCGGTTGCGACAGGTCGGGCTGTGGCGCTGCCGGCTTTGCCGGTGTCGGATCGCCGAAACTGGGCGGGTGCGGAAGGTCAGGAGCGGCCGGCGCCGTGGCGCCACCAGCGGGCGCCGCTCCATCCGCCGGCGGCGTGCCCAGCGGCGACAGGCCGGGCACCTCCGGTACCTTGTAGTCGATGGTGCCCGGATCGACGGTCGTTCCCTTGTAGTGCATCACCATTTGCGGGAAGGCGATGGTCAGCCCGATCATGATCACCTGGATGCAGACAAAGGGCACCGCGCCCCAATAGATCTGGCCGGTCGTCACCGGCGCGATTTGTTTGCCGGTGAGACGATCGAGATAGGGCACGCGCGCGGCCACCGAACGCAGATAGAACAGCGCGAAGCCGAAGGGCGGGTGCATGAAGCTGGTCTGCATGTTGACGCCCAGGAGCACGCCGAACCAGATCAGGTCGATACCGAGCTTGTCGGCGGCGGGCGCCAGCAGCGGTACGATGATGAACGCCAGTTCGAAGAAATCGAGGAAGAAGGCGAGGAAGAAGACGAGCATGTTGACGCCGATCAGGAAGCCGACCTCGCCGCCCGGCAGCGACGTCAAAAGGTGCTCGACCCAGATGTGGCCGTTGACGCCGTAGAAGGTCAGCGAGAACACCCGTGCGCCGATCAGGATGAACAGCACGAAGGACGACAGCCTTGTCGTCGAGGCCAGTGCCTGCTTAACGACGTCAAGCGACAAGCGCCCCTTGGCCGCCGCCATGAACAAGGCGCCGACCGAGCCCATGGCGCCGCCTTCGGTCGGCGTGGCGATGCCCAGGAAGATGGTGCCCAGCACCAGGAAGATCAGCGCCAGTGGCGGGATCAGCACGATGATCACCTGCTGCGCTAGCCTGGACATCATGTTGAAGTTCAGGCGCTTGTCGGCAATGGCGACGATGTAGATGAACAGCACCCCGGCAGTCGCGCCAAGAATGTCGGCATTGTCGCCATGCGCCGGCGCCAGATAACGATATGCCGCGTAGGAAACCGCCGATGTGACCAGCAAAGCCACCAGCAGCGACATCACGCCATGGCCAAGTGTACGGGCCTCGAGCGGCAGCGCCGGCATCGAGTTCGGCCGGATGATCGACATGATCAGGATATAGGACATATAGAGGCCGGTGAGCACGAGGCCCGGGATCAACGCGCCCGCGTACATATCGCCGACCGAGCGGCCGAGCTGGTCGGCAAGCACGATCAGCACCAGCGACGGCGGGATGATCTGGGCAAGCGTGCCGGAGGCGGCAATGACACCGGATGCGAGCCGGCGGTCATAGCCATAGCGCAGCATGATCGGCAGCGAGATCAGGCCCATGACGATGACGGAAGCCGCCACCACGCCGGTGGTCGCCGCTAAAAGCGCGCCGACGAAGATCACGGCGTAGGCGAGGCCGCCGCGGATTGGCCCGAACAGCTGGCCGATCGTGTCGAGCAGGTCTTCGGCCATGCCCGACCGCTCGAGCACGATGCCCATGAAGGTGAAGAACGGGATGGCCAGCAGCGTGTCGTTCGACATCACCCGGCTGCCGTAGAAATTATCCGGCAATGCGTGCAGGAGCGGCCAGGCGAGGTTGATCGATCCTCCGGAATAGGGAGACAGCAGCACGCCGATGAAGAAGAACATCAAGCCGTTGGCGGCCAAGGAAAAAGCGACGGGGTAGCCGATCAGCAGGAAGATGATCAGCGAAGCGAACATGATCGGCGCCATGTTCTGCGCGATGAACTCCATCACGAACGCACCTCGTCGGCCAGCGCCTTGGCTTCGAGTTCGGCCTGCTCATGCACCGATATGAAGGGATTGGGGTCGTCCATGTCTCCGCGCATGATGGCGATCTTCTTGATGATCTCGGAGATGCCCTGCAGCGCCAGCAGGAAAAACCCGACGAGCAGGATGGCCTTGGCGGGCCAGATGATCAGGCCGCCGGAATTGTTGGACATCTCGCCGCTGCGAAACGACAGCGACACATAAGGAACGAAATAGATCACCATCAGCGTCACGAACGGCATCAGAAAAAAGACATGCCCGAAAAGGTCGATCCAGTGCTGCACGCGGCGTGGAAACAGGCCGTAGACGACGTCGATGCGGATATGTTCGTTCTGCTTCAGCGTATAGGCGGCGGCCAGCATGAAGGCGGCGCCGAACAGATACCATTGCAGCTCGAGCCAAGCGTTCGAGGATATGTCGAACACCTTGCGGATAATGGCGTTGGCGGCGCTCACCAGGATCGCCAGCAGGATCAGCCACGATATCCATTTGCCGATGAACTCGTTGGCGCGATCAATAGTCCTGGATAGAGCGAGAAGCCCTGCCATGCATTCCTCCCTTGTACCGGAGGCGTGCCGGCTTCCCCCTTTTTGTCCGTCACGCCACGTGGTCCAACGGTATGCCGCGCGTGGACTGACGGGTCAACAAGGATAGAGGCAGCGAATATCATCGCATCGCAGACAGTGCCCAATACCGGCGATCTGCCCTCGCGTCATGCAACCAAAGTCTGACGTTTTCAGGCGATTTTGCCGGTGTCGCGGCCGGCGCCGATCAGGATCAGCGTCGTGACCAGGAACAGGTACATCCACGCGTCGCGCCACTCGACCGGGAAGTAGCCGGCCCACAGCGATTCGGCCATGCCGAAGACGGCCGCGCCGAGCGCCGCGCGCGGTGGCGAGAGATAGCCGCCGACCGCCGTCACGAACAGGATCTTCAGTCCGTAGACGAGGCCCGAGCCGAAGCTGACATTGCCGTAATAGAGCCCGGCCATGACACCGGCCAGCGCGGCGCAGAAGCCGCCGAACAGCACCGCGTGCCGGAACACCGCGCGTACGTCGACGCCGCACATCGCGGCAGCCTTGGGGTCGTCGGAGACGGCGCGCCAGCACCGTCCGAAGCTCGACCGGGCAAAAGCCCAGCTTGCCAGCGCGATTGCCGCCACCACCACGGCGCAGTCGATAAGCTGGATGAGCGTCAGCGTTGCCTTGAAGGTCGCGCCCTGCGCGAAAACGATGGGCTGCGCCAGCATCGGCGGCAGCCACAGATCATGCGTGTCGGCGGCGATGCGGCTCGCTTCGGACAGCAGCAGCAGGATGCCGAGCGTCGTCACCACGATTGCATTGGGCGTGCGGTCGGCCAACGGTTCGAAGACACTGCGCGACAGCACGTGGCTGATCAGCGCGGCATAGAGGAACGCAGCGACGACGCCGAGCGCCACCGCCGCCAGCAGCGTCAGCCACAGCACCTGATAGCCGAAGGCCGCGGTCAGGATCATGGTCTGGCCGCAAAAGGCGAACAACGCGCCATAAGCGAGATTGGTGCGGTGCAGGATGCCGTTGGTCAGCACATAGCCAAAGGCGAGCAACGCATACAGCGCGCCCGAATGCAGCCCGTTCAGCACCTGCTGGAAGAAATAGAGCATGCAAAACCTCGAAGCATGCCGCCCAAAAGTGCGAAGCGGTCCTGGCCAACAGCATGCTCAAAAGGCTGCGGAGACCACCGCATCCCGGAGTGAGGTTGCATCGCTGAATCTAACTTGTCAAATACGATTTATCGGTTAGATTTTCGCCATGACGGTATCATGGACCCCGCACCGCTTCACCGGCGGCCTGCTTGCGCTCGACACGGCGAACACCGTCGTGCTGCGCGGCGATCCGGAGCGGACGTTCGACCGCTTCGAAGATCCGGCCGAGATTGCTCGCTTCGCCGACGCGGCGAGCCGCTTTCGCGCCGCCGAGCTTGGCGAAAGGCCGCTGGCGGTATCCTCAGCGGTGGCGATCGCACCCGTCGTGCTGTCGATCCGCGAGGCGACGGACCGGCTGTTTCGTGGAGCGGTGTCGAAGGGCGCGGTCGCCACCGCTGATCTGCCCGGATTCCTGAGCGCCTGCGCCGAGGGTCTTGCCGGCAGCCGGACCGAGATCGGTGTGCCGGGAAGGCCGTTCGGTGATCCCCTGACGCCGATCGCCTTCGAGGCGGCGCTGGCGGTTTCGGCGCTATCGCTTCTGCGCGACGATACCGTCGCAAGGCTCAGGATCTGTCCCAACTGCACCTGGCTGTTCGTCGACAGAAGCCGCAATTCCAGCCGCCTATGGTGCGACATGGCGGTGTGCGGCAACCGTCAGAAGGCAAGCCGTCACTATCGCCGTCGTCGCATGGCGGAAAATGAGGTCAAGAATGCGTAGCGGCCTTTCCCGTTCGATCCTTGTTGGCGCGGCGCTCATCGTGGCCGTTGCGCTCGGCGCCTGCCGCGACACCGGCGACGCCGAAGGCAAGCTGTTCGAGATTTCCGGCAAGATATTCGTTTTCAACTACCGCCTCGCCAGGGCGACTTATGTGGTGACCCTGCGGCCGCTGAAGCCGATGGGAGAGGGCCAGGTGGCGGTCGCCAGCTTCCAGGATCCCGCCGGCGGCGCACCTCTGGTGGTCGAGCAGAAGGTCTGGCCGAAGCTCGACAAGGTGACGCTGGAGAGCCCGGCACTGACCTGCGTCGTCAAGAACAAGCCCTATGCGATTGCCATCAGCATCAAGGGCGCCGACGGCGCGGTCCTGCAGAAGATCGACACCACGCTGATGTCGACGGAAGACCAGTCGATCCTGCCCGACCGGCCGCTGGTCATCGACCAGCTCTACACCGCCAATCCCGATCTCGTCGGCCATCCCGACGGCAAGCTGCCGGGCGAGCCGAAGCCAGATTGCTCGAAAGGCGGCTGACGCGTCGCGGCCGGCCGCGCCGCAGCTGTAATGTTCATGCGCCGGGCAATGTCCGCGGATCGGTTTCATACCCGATTCAGGATGGCCGCGGACTGTTCGTTGCGCGTTGCCTGGCATCTGCGATTTTGTTTGACCTGCCTTGCAAGGGGAGAAAGGATGCGTCATCCGACCCCGACGTTGGCTGCCTGCCCCGCGTGGCCTCCGCAGAGGAAATGCCTGATGACGCTGCACGACGTCGCGCTCGACGACAAGTTCGATCTCGCAAAGGAGCGCATCTTCCTGTCCGGCGCGCAGGCGGTCATTCGCATGCTCTTGATGCAGCGCGAGCGCGACCGTCGCGCCGGCTTGAACACGGCCGGGTTCGTCTCTGGCTATCGCGGTTCGCCGCTCGGCGGCCTCGACATGCAGCTGTGGAAGGCGAAGAAACAGCTCGCCCAGGCTGACATCGTCTTCCAGCCGGGTCTCAACGAGGAGCTTGCCGCCACCGCCTGCTGGGGGGCGCAGCAGACGGAGCTGCTGGGCGAGGGCACTCATGACGGCGTCTTTTCGGTCTGGTACGGCAAGGGACCGGGCGTCGACCGCTCAGGCGATGTGTTCCGCCACGCCAACCTCGCCGGATCGTCGAAGCATGGCGGCGTGCTTGCGCTGATGGGCGACGACCATATGGCCGAATCCTCGACCAACGCGCACGCCACCGAATTCCTGTTCGTCGACACGATGGTGCCGATCCTCAACCCGGCCGGTGTCCAGGAGATCATCGACTACGGGCTCTACGGCTTCGCCATGTCGCGCTTTGCCGGCACGTGGGCGGCGATCAAATGCGTCAAGGACAACATCGAATCGACCGCCTCGGTCGATGCCGCGCTCGAGCGGCTGAACATCGTCGTGCCGGAGTTCGACATGCCGCCTGGCGGTCTCAACATCCGCCACGAGATCGACATGCTCGGCCAGGAAGAGCGGCTGCATGAACACAAGCGCGCCGCGGCCTCCGCCTTCATCCTTGCCAATGGGCTGAACCGCATCGTCTATTCGGGCGGCCGCAATCCGAAGATCGGCATCATCACGCTCGGCAAGAGCTATCTCGACGTTCGCCAGGCGCTGGAGGATATCGGCATCGACGAAGCGGCCGCCAACCGCATCGGGGTGCGGCTGTTCAAGGTCGGCTGCCCCTGGCCGCTCGACCTGCATCACATCGCCGGTTTCGCCCGCGGCCTCGACACCATCGTCGTCGTCGAGGAGAAGCGCTCGCTGATCGAGGTACAGTTGCGCGAAAGCCTTTATGGCACTGCCACCCAACCGGTCATTATCGGCAAGAAGGACGAGCGCGGCGACTGGCTGTTTCCGGCCAAAGGCGCGCTCGATCCCAACGAGATCGCCATCGCGCTTGGCGAGAGGATCGTCAGGACCATCGGCCCGTCCGAAGAGATTTCGGCGCGGGTGGCAAAACTGCGCCAGTTCCAGGCAATGCTCACCGAGGCCACCGACATCGGCTCGCGCACGCCGTTCTTCTGTTCCGGTTGCCCGCACAATTCGTCCACCAAGGTGCCGGACGGCTCGATCGCCGCGGCCGGCATCGGCTGCCACTTCATGGCGCTGTGGATGGACCGCAACACAGTCGGCTTCACGGCCATGGGCGGCGAGGGCGCGCAATGGGTCGGCCAGGCGCCGTTCTCCAAGCGCGAGCACATCTTCCAGAATCTTGGCGACGGCACCTACAACCATTCCGGTACGCTGGCGATCCGCTTCGCGCTGTCGAGCGATGCCAACATCACCTACAAGATCCTCTACAACGACGCGGTCGCCATGACCGGCGGCCAGCCGCACGAAGGCGGCCTGACCGTCGATATGATTGCCAGGCAGGTGCGGGCAGAGGGTGTCGACCGCATTGCCATCGTCACGGATGAGCCGGACAAATATGCTGGCAAAGCCGAATTCCCGGCCGGTGCCACTATCCATCACCGCGACGACCTCGATCTCGTCCAGCGCGAGCTGCGCGACGTCAAGGGCGTTTCGGTCTTGCTCTACGACCAGACCTGCGCCGCCGAAAAACGCCGCCGCCGCAAGCGCGGCACATTCCCCGATCCCGACAAGCGCGTCTTCATCAACGAACTGGTCTGCGAAGGCTGCGGCGATTGCGGCGTACAGTCGAACTGCGTCTCGATCCAGCCGGTCGAGACCGAATTCGGCCGCAAGCGCAAGATCGACCAGTCGAGCTGCAATAAGGATTTCTCCTGCGTCAACGGCTTCTGCCCGTCCTTCGTCACTGTGCACGGCGCCAAGATCCGCAAGGCCGAGGGCCTGGCCGGCAAGGCCGATCCGCTGGAAGGCGTGCCCGTGCCGGCGCAATTCCCGCTTGGCGAGCAGGGCTGGGCGGCGATCATCGACGGCGTCGGCGGCACCGGCGTCGTCACCGTCGGTGCGGTGCTAGGCATGGCGGCGCATCTTGAGGACAAGGGCTGCGGCATGATCGACATGGCCGGCCTCGCCCAGAAGGGCGGCTCGGTGTTCACCCATGTCCGCATCGCTCGTACCCCGGACGACATCCATGCAATCCGCGTTTCGGCGGGGAAGGCCGATCTCGTGCTTTGCTGCGATCTCGTCGTGTCGGGCGCCAAGAAGGTGCTGACCGCGGTGCGCGAGGGCCACACCATCTTCGTCGCCAACACCGCCGAGATCATGCCCGGCGAATTCGCCCGCTCGGCCGATTTTTCGTTGCCGATAGAGCGGCTGAAAAAGGCGATCCGCGCGGCTGCGGGCGACGACAAGGCACATTTCTTCGATGC
>NZ_RZRW01000700.1:0-2696 GCF_003998745.1 Mesorhizobium sp. M7A.F.Ca.US.014.04.1.1
GTTGAGACCAAGGTCTGCTGCTGCCTGCGCGGTCAATCCGCCGCCGAGTGCGGCACCGGCCGGCACGATCTCGGTGCCGATGCGCGCGAATGCCTCGTCGGCCAGCGCGCCGAGGCCGATCTTGCGGAAATACGTCTCGTCCCAGCGGCTCTCATGCGCCAGATAGGTCCATTTGCAGGTCACCGTGCAGACCGAACGGGCAAGGCTGCCGGTCGCCCGCCAGGTGAGGAAATCGGCGAGGTCCATGAACTGCCAGGCGGCGTCGAAAGTGGCGGGCAGGTCTTCGGCCAGCCACAGGAGTTTCGGCGTTTCCATCTCCGGCGAGATGACGCCGCCGACGTAGTTCAACACCGCCTCGCCACTGCGATTGATGCGGCGCGTCTGCTCGACCGCGCGATGATCCATCCAGACGATGATGTTGCGTTCCGGATTGGCGGACTTGCTTACCGGCAGCGGCACGCCGCCCTCGCCCAGCACCACCAGCGAACAGGTGGCGTCGAAGCCGATGCCGGCGATCGCCTCGGGCGCCACGCCCGATTGCGCGACCGCTTCACGCGTGGCCGCGCAAACCGCCCGCCAGATGTCGTTGCTCGACTGCTCGACAATGTCGCCGGCCTCGCGCCAGACCTCGATGTCCCGTTTGGCCGAGGCAAGCAGGGTTCCCGTGTGGTCGAACACCCCGGCCCGCGCGCTGCCGGTGCCGACGTCGATGCCGAGGAAGTGGGACATTGGGGGAAACCTTCGGTTTAAGGCAGTAGGGGAGTAGGGGAGTAGGGCAGTAAGGCAGTACGGGAATAGGAGATGGTGGCTTGGCTCGGGCCCGGGCATTGAACGGCAGAGCAATCCTACTGCCCTACTGCCCTACTGCCCTACTGCCCTACTGCCCTACTGCCCTACTCCCCTACTCCCCCTAGAGATCATTGCTCTGCGGCAAAATCACCAAATCCCTTATCGTCACATTGCGCGGCCGGGTCAGCATGAACATCACCGCTTCGGCCACCTCGCGTGGCTGCATCAGGCCGCCGGCGGCGAGTTCCTCTTCGAGCTTGGCCTTCGGCCAGTCGTCGACCAGTGCCGTCACCACCGGGCCGGGCGCCACGGCGCCGACGCGCAGGCCGTGCTTGGCGACTTGCCGGCGCACCGTGTGGACGAAGGCCTGCACGGCGTGCTTGGAGGCCGTGTAGATCGGTTCCCAGACCACCGGGACCAGACCGGCGATCGAACTGGTGACGATGATGTCGCCGGTCTTGCGTTCGATCATGTGCGGCAGCACCGCCTGGATCGAACGGAAGCAGGCATTGATGTTGAGGTTGAGCATGCGATCCCAGACGTCGGGATCGCCGGTCGCCACCTCGCCGCCGACATAGGCGCCGGCATTGGCATGGAAGATGTCGAGTTGGCCGGCCTTCTCCAGGATTTGCGGCATCATGGTGGCGACGCTTGCCGGCTGCATCAGGTCGATCACCAGCGGGATCGCTTTGGGGCCGAGTTCGGCGCACAGTTTGTTCAGCGTCGCCTCGGCGCGGTCGACCAGCACCACGGTGGCGCCGGCCGCCAGCATATGCCTGGCGCATTCGAGGCCGATGCCTGACGCGGCACCGGTGACGGCGGCAACTTTTCCGGACAGTTCTTGGCTCATGTCTTGCTTCCTGTTGATGGGTTCAGGCCCGGCCATGCGAGACACGCGAGCGGCGTGCCAGCGAGTCGACGATGACCGCGATGGCAAGCACGGCGCCGGTGATCATGTACCGAAGCGACGAGGACAGATCGAGCAGCGTCAGGCCGCTGGCGATCGACTGGATGACGATGATGCCGAGCAGTGCCGAATAGGCGCTGCCCCTGCCGCCGAACAGGCTGGTGCCGCCTATGACGGCCGCTGCGATGGCGTTGAGGTTGACGTCGCCCGTGCCGGCCTGCTGGCTGGCCGAGGCCAGGCGGGCCGCCGACAGCACGCCGCCGAAAGCCGCCAGCATCGAGCACAGCACGAAGGCGCTGGAATAGATCAGCCGCACATTGATGCCGGCGCGCCGCGCCGCCTCGCGGTTGCCGCCGACCGCCGACATAGAGCGGCCCCATTTGGTCCGCGTCAGCGCGTAGTGCATCGATATGACCAGGCCGACGAACAGGCCGAACATCCACGGAATGCCGCGCGCCTGATTGAGATAGAAGACGATGAGCTCGAGAATGACCGTAATCACCACCGCGCGCGTGACGAGCCCGCCGGTCGACGGCGCCGACAGGTTCGCGGCGCGGCGGCGCGCGACGGTGCGCAGGCCGGTGATCAGCATGACGATGCCCGGCACGGCCGCCAGAGCGAACGAGACGAGTTTGGGCATCATCAGCAACTGGCCGAAATTCACCAGGTTCGAGCCGTAGGGCAGGTTGATCGAGCCGGTCGAGCCGAGGATGTAGAGCTGCAGGCCAAGCACCGCCAGCAAGCCGGCCAGCGTCGAGACGAAGCTCGGCATGCCGAGCCGGTTGAACAGCAGCGCATAGAGGGCGCCGATGAAGCCGCCGACGGCAACAGCGGCCAGAATCGCGAGCGCCACCGGCCAGCCCTGGTTGACCCACAGCGTGCCGACCATGGCCGAGGCAAAGCCGCTGATCGAACCGACCGACAGGTCGATCTCGCCGACCATCAGAACGCAGACGATGCCGAGCGCGATGACGCCGACGGTTGAGCAATCGACCAGCAG
>NZ_RZRW01000701.1:0-2684 GCF_003998745.1 Mesorhizobium sp. M7A.F.Ca.US.014.04.1.1
ACCAAGTGGCAAGATCTCCACAATCCCGATACAGCCATAGCCTGAGAAAAGTGCGAACCGAGATAAGCCTTGCGGAAACCAGCCGCCCGATCAGGTTTCTTGGGTTGACTGCCGTATCCAACGACGGTTCGAAGAGTTCGGTGGCCAGCAATCTCGCTACGCTCTACTCGATGTCGGGCCTGAAGACGCTGGTGATTGACGCCGACATCCGGCGCCCGACCATGACCCCCTCGCGGCTTCTGAGCCAGTCGGGAGCCCTCGACCTACCGTGCCAGGACCCTGTCCGTCTCAACATCGTTCGTGCTGCGGGGCGGCCGTTCGACATCCTTTCCAGTTCGACCGTGGACGCCAGACACCTCCTGGCGCCTAGCAAGATGGAGGCGTTCCTCTCGGAGCTAGCCGCTAGTGACCTTGCCGCCAACGGACTTCCTGCCTACGACATTGTCATACTCGACCTGCCGACGCTTGCCTCGGGTGCCGACGAACTGATTGTCGGATCTGTCCTGGACGGCGTGGTGATCGTTGCCGAGTGGGGCAAGACACAGGTCCAGACGCTGCAGGAACTTGTCAAGACGTTGCAGGCCTGCAGGACCCCGATACTAGGCGTACTCTTGGCCAGGGTCCGCGCGCCCAAGCGCCGCAAAGCATGAAACCGTAGCGAGACATTCTCCTTCGGAAGTTGCAAAAAGTCTAGGAGGATCATTCCTTGGGATTAGGGGGATAGCCCCTGAGCGTCACGCTACCTCCTTTGCCCTTCTTGTCGACAACCTCCGACCTTGGAAGAGTGCAACAACAAGTCGAAACAGCGATTGTTCCATGACAACGAACGCCTTCGAGTCACATCAGGCAGCCCCGATCTGGGTTCAGCCATCTCTGCCTATCCCGTCCGACAGCCGAACGGCAGTCCTGCACGTCCTTCCCGCATCCGACAACAACGGTGCCGGGGCAGTGTTGACGGACCTTTCGCCCGCGCTCAGCTTGGGAACGACGAACCCTCCTGTGGGCGGTCTCCTGAAGCGCATCATGGATCTGGTAGTAGCATTCACGGCGCTTATGGTTGCCGCGCCGGTAATGATTGTCGTTGCTCTGCTGATCAGGATGACGGCAGGAGGCCCGGCAGTGTTCTCGCATAGCCGCATCGGCTTTGGCGGAAAGCCATTCGATTGCTACAAGTTCCGCTCGATGGTCACCAATTCGGACGAAGTTCTGAAGTCATTTCTCGACAGCAACCCTCAAGTCAGGTTGGAATGGGAGGAGACCCGCAAGATCAGGAACGACCCCCGCGTCACGGTGCTTGGGTGGATGCTGCGTAAGTCGAGCCTCGACGAACTCCCGCAATTGTTCAACATCATCCGCGGCGACATGAGTTGTGTGGGTCCAAGGCCCATCGTCAAGGACGAACTAAAATGCTACGGCGACCACTTAGGGGAATACCTTCGGGCAAAGCCCGGGCTCACCGGTCTGTGGCAGGTGAACGGAAGAAGCAGCATGGACTACGCCAACCGCGTGAAGCTGGACTGCCAGTATGTGCGGAACTGGTCGGTTTGGCTCGATATCGTGATCCTGTTCAGGACGGTTTTCGCAGTCATACGTTTCGACCGGGCTTCCTGAAGTCCCGCCGTGTCACCTTTCCTTGCGCTTCCGGTGGACGGACAGGGACAGACCGATGATATAGGCGCCAGCCAAGACGAATGACAGTATCAGGAACTTAGTGACGGTCACGTAGCCCGGCAACCCGAGCCCATTCCAGGCAAAGCTTCCGACCACAAGCAGCGCAGTCGCCGCGATCAGCGCAGGAGCCTTGAAGCGCAGTCCCATCAGAACGCCTGCCGCCGATATAGCGATTACACTCATGAGCACCGACATCTCCAGTGATACCCGCAGGAACTGATCGCCTCACTGCGGCAGGGAAGGCATCGTCAGCGTGCCCACTGATATGCGGCCTCAAAGTGCAAGGCAAGTGCCGCCGGAAATTGCTAGCATGGTCGGCCAGATCATTGAACTTGAAGCGAACCAGTTCAAAGAAAGGTGCGCGGCGGTTTTCCGTGTGGAACAGCAGAAAAACAAGCACCTGCAGCGAGCTGGCAGCTCCGCCCACTCTGAACCGCTCTGGCCATGACGCCGGCGCGTTCTTTACCCGTCCAGGCGGCCACCAACGGTCTCGGGTTCGGGGGTCATGTCGAAGGCGTTGCGAGCCGGCACCCGCGCCAATCATGAAGCCTGTCAATTGGTACCTTGAACAGAAACCGTCCCTGCCTGGACGTCGTCCTCTACAGGTAGAGCAGCCAAGCCGGACGGCGGGGCGGGGATATCGATCTTCACGGTATCGCCTGGCTCGATCGGCGTCGTTTCCTCAGCCGTGAGTTCTTGCGAGCCGCTGTCCGTCGTCCTCACGATCTTGAAGATCGGCTTGGCCCTTTCGGCGCGCTCTCTAAGGGCGAGCAGAGCAGGGGCCGTGACCTCGGTATCGTGCAACAACTGCACCGCGGTGTTGGCCTTGCTGGTCACTTCATTGAGCTGCAGTTGCGTCTCGCGCAAGGCAGCAGCGACTTCGCTGGCTTGGCTATTGCCGAGGTTGAGGATCTCGATGTCGGTCTTGCTTATCTCCTGCCTGACTCGCAAGAGCGAGGTCTCGGCAACCAACCTGTCGCTCTGCATCTGTGCGACCGTTCCCTGTAGAGAGA
>NZ_RZRW01000702.1:0-2680 GCF_003998745.1 Mesorhizobium sp. M7A.F.Ca.US.014.04.1.1
CGCCCGGCATCGCCACGGCCCTGTCGACCGCGTCCGGCGCGCAGTTCGGCTTTCGCCGTTCCGTGCCTTTGCTGGTCGGCAGCGCCGCCGGCCTCGCCACCGTCACGGGTGCCGCTGCCGCCGGGCTTGCCGGCCTGCTGCTCGCCGTGCCCTCGCTGCAACTGGCGATGAAGGTCACCGGCTCACTTTATCTCGTCTGGCTGGCGATCAAGATCGGCCGCAGCGGACCGCCTAATCTGGATGTGAGCATGGCCAGGCCGAACAGCTTTCTCGGCGGCGCCGGCATTCAATGGATGAACCCGAAGGGATGGGCGATGGGACTGGGCGCCGCGGCGTCGTTCGCGGCATTGGCCAGCGGACCGATGCAGCTCGCGCTGCTGCTCGGCGCCACTTTCGGCCTCGCGGCCGCCGCCTCGCTGTCACTGTGGTGCGTGGCCGGCATGGTGCTGGCGCGGCTGCTCAAGACCGAATGGCAATGGCGCGCGCTCAACGTCGTGTTGGCGCTGGTACTGGCCGCCTCGATCATTCCGATGTGGCGGTCGGTGTAAAGCGCTCAAGCCAAAACCCGCGCCAGCCCCCCACCCTGACCTTCGGTCCGACCTCCCCACAAGGGGGAGGTGGGGAGTCCAGCTTTTCGCACCCCACAAGACCATTGTCGCATGGGCGGACAAGCCGCGTCCCCAACCTTCCCCCTTATGGGGGTCCGAAGGACGGGCGAGACCCGTGGCTCGCCCCGGCAAGTCGCTGCGAAGCAGCGGGGTGGGGGTCCTGGTTCGCAAAGCGAACCAGCCTCTCAAACTTCAAACCCCGTAACGCGCCGCCGGCTTGTCGGCGTGCAGGCTGCCGTAGAAGGCTTGCCGGGCGCCGAGGAATGTGTCGAGCTTGGCCGCATCGGCAAGCGCGGGCACGGTGACCGCCTCGCCTTTGGCCAAGCCGACAAGTGCGGCATCGACCATGTCGTCGGCGGTCATGATGATCTCCTTCGGAACGTTGGCGATATCGGTGCCGGCAAGTTCCCAGAAATCGGTCCGGGTCGCGCCCGGCAGCACCACCTGCACCTTCACATTGGTGCCCTCAACCTCACGGTGCAGGGCTTCGGTGAAGTTGACCACATAAGCTTTGGTGCCGCTGTAGATGCCGCCGAAGGAGGTGTCGAAGGCGAGCACCGAGGCGATGTTGACGATG
Organism: Mesorhizobium sp. M7A.F.Ca.US.014.04.1.1; assembly: GCF_003998745.1. Classification (NCBI taxonomy): domain Bacteria; kingdom Pseudomonadati; phylum Pseudomonadota; class Alphaproteobacteria; order Hyphomicrobiales; family Phyllobacteriaceae; genus Mesorhizobium; species Mesorhizobium sp. M7A.F.Ca.US.014.04.1.1. The sequence goes on from NZ_RZRW01000702.1 coordinate 1,186, forward strand.
CCGCCGCGGTTGCGTGCCAAAAGCCCCGGCAGCACGGCGCGGGTTAGACGCGTCAAGGCGATGGTGTTGACCTTGATCATGCGCTCGGCCGCGTCGACATCGGCGGTGGCCACGACGGCCTGGCCGCCGATGCCGGCATTGTTGACCAGCAGTGTGATGCTCTCGTCGGCTGTTACAGCTTGCTCGACGCGGCGCACATCATCGTCGTTTGCAAGATCGGCGCTGATCACGCCGACCTTGCGGCTATAGGTCTGGCGCAGCTTCCCGGCCAGTTCCTCCAGCCGGTCGGCGCGCCGCGCCACCAGCACCAGATCGTAGCCCTGCCCGGCCAGCCGGTCGGCATAGACCGCGCCGATGCCCGACGAAGCACCGGTGACGACCGCCGTGCCCTTGTTGCCCTGTCCACTCATTGTCCTGTTCCTTCTTCAACTGATCTTGTTCGTTTCGAATGACCCCCGGCACCGTGGCATCTGCCGCGCTGCCGGAAAGCCGCAAGATAGTGGCATATACCATTAATCGTGAAGTAGGCATATGCCACTATCTTGTCAATGAGACGGGCGGGGATTATTTGAGGGGAGCAGCCGGGCCTCATTCGCCGGCGCCAGGGACCATCATGTCAAAGGACAGCCTGCCCGGCCTCACGCTCTGCAACAACGCCGCGCTGCGCCGCGCGGCGCGCAAGCTCGGCAAGTTTTATGATGATGTGGTGGAGCCGTCAGGCCTCAAGGCGACGCAGCAGGGCCTGCTTTACCAGATCCATATGGGCGATGAGCCGGCGATGGGCGCCATCGCCACGTCGCTGATCATGGACCTGTCGGCGCTCGGCCATACGCTGAAACCGCTGATCCGCGACGGCTATGTCGAGACCTTCGCCGACCCGGAGGACCGCCGCGTCAAGCGTGTACGACTGACGCCAAAGGGCCTGGACAAGATCGAGGAAGCGATGAAACTGTGGCAAATCGCCCAGCAGCGTTTCGAGGATGTCGTCGGCAAGGACAAGGCCGAAGATTTGCGCGCGGCTCTGGATGAGATCGCCGCGCTGGATTTTGATCTGCCGCCGGCCACGCCCTAAGGCCAGCGTTTGCCAAAGACTCTACTCGGCAGGCATTTCTACAGGCCGAGCCGCCCAGCGGCCGGCGACCACGACGCCAAGCCCGACGATCGGGAAGATCGCGGCGACCAGGCCGAGATCGGCCGGCGCGCCGTAGCGCAGCACGGCACCACCGACCACGGCACCCAGCGCCACGCCGAGATAGAGCGCCGAGGCGTTGAGCGACAGCACGATCGGGGCGGCATCGGGCGCCAGCTTGATGATGCGGCTCGCCTGCGCCGGCGGGAACGCCCAGCCGACGATGCCCCACGGCACCATCATCGCCATCAGCGCCGGCCCGGCAATATGGTGCGGCAGGAAGGTCGGGATGACCGACAATAAGACCAGCATGCCGGCACTCAGCGCCAGCGACCAGCCGACGGTGCGGGACGCACCGAACCGGTC
>NZ_RZRW01000703.1:0-2679 GCF_003998745.1 Mesorhizobium sp. M7A.F.Ca.US.014.04.1.1
ATAAGCCCGATGGCGTCACGGAGTTGGGGCCGATGAAACACAGTTGCCGTCGTCGGTCGGGCGGTTCGATTTGATCGAGATGGATGCCGCGGCTTTCGACGCACTGCGCAAGGCCGAGAGCATCGGCTGGCCGGTGGGCAACGAGGCATTTCTGGGTAGGATTTTCGGGCAAACCGGAACCGCGGAAGCGGGGCAGGCGGCCGAAGCGAAATAGTGCACTGTGACCGTAATTCTTGAGCGCGGCGCATGATGGGTTACCCTCCCCTCGATGGGGAGGGTCGGCGCGGAGCGCCGGGGTGGGGTGCGGCGCAGACCCCCACCCCGCTCCGCTTCGCGGATCGACCCTCCCCACAAGGAGGAGGGTAAAAGCTCAAAACCCAGCCTGATCGCGAAACAACTCCGCATTGTCCAGCTTCGACACCTCGATCACCGCTTGCGTGCGGCTGTAGACATTGAGTTTGCGCAGGATCTCCGAGACATGCGCCTTCACCGTGGTCTCTCCCACCTGCAGCTCGTAGGCGATCTGCTTGTTGAGCAGGCCCTGGCGCAGCATCTGCAGCACGCGCAGTTGCTGCGGCGTTAGCGTCGACAGGCGCTGCACCATGTCGGCGCGGTCGGCGCTGTCGGCGTCCGGCGGCCGGCCTTCGTAGGTCTCCGGCACATAGATCGCGCCTTCCATCACCGAGCGGATGGCTGCGGCGAGGTCGCTCTTGCGCGCCGATTTCGGGATGAAGCCGGCAGCGCCATAGGACAGCGCTTCGGAAATGATCTTCGGCTCCTCGTAACCAGAGACGATCACCACGGGCAGGCGCGGATAGCGGGTCCGGAGTTGCAGCAGGCCGTCAAAACCGTGCACGTCGGGCATCGAGAGGTCGAGAAGCGCGAGGTCGAACGGCTTGGCATCGGCCAGAAGATCGAGCGCCTCGGTGATCGAGCGCGCCTCCACCGTGTCGACTTCCGGATAGGCCATCTGCACGGCGCTGTGCAGCGCCTCACGAAACAGCGGATGGTCGTCGATGATCAGAAACCGGGCGCGATCGTGGGTTGCGGTCATGGGGTTCATTTCAGTTCGTGAGCGATTAGAATAACCTCTCCACCATGGCCAGATTATTGCCAAATAGTATATCGCCATCTCCGGCGGAAAGTGCCGCCGGCACTTTCTCGACCAAATCGCCTTGTCCAGGCCCCCAAATCGGTCGAATGTTCCGGCAACCAAGCAGAGACCCTTGATGACAGAATTCGTCCTTCCCCTGCCCGCAACCGCATCGGTGGCCGTTGCCGGCTCGTCCGATCGTTTTGCGGTGCGCCGTATCTACTGCGTCGGCCGCAACTACGCGGCGCATGCCCGCGAATTCGGCAATGACGAGCGTGATCCGCCCTTCTTCTTCACCAAGCCGGCCGACGCGGTGGTCGATTCCGGCACCGCTATCCCCTACCCGCCGCTGACGGCCAATCTGCACCACGAGATCGAACTGGTGGCCGCGATCGGCAAAGCCGGCTTCCGCATTCCCCGCGACAAGGCGCTGGACCATGTCTGGGGCTACGGCGTCGGCATCGACCTCACCCGCCGCGACCTGCAGGACGAGGCCAAGAAGGCCGCCCGGCCCTGGGACTGGTCGAAGGCCTTCGACCGCTCCGCCCCTTGCAGCCCGTTGGTGCAAGCGCACGAATCCGGCCACCCACAGAAGGGCCGCATCTGGCTCGCCGTCAACGGCAAGGTCAGGCAGGATGCCGACCTCGCCGAACTGATCTGGCCGATACCGGATATCGTGTCGATCTGCAGCGAGGCGATGGAGCTCGAGCCCGGCGACCTGATCTTCACCGGTACGCCAGCAGGCGTCGGCGCGGTTGGCCCCGGCGACACGATGACCGGCGGCGTCGACGGCATCGGCACCATCGAAATAACCATCGGCCAGCCGAAGTGAGCGCATGAGCAAACTCGTCCTGCACAACTACTATCGCTCCTCCACCTCCTACCGGGTGCGGATCGCGCTGGAGATGAAGGGGCTGAGCTACGACTATATCCCGCATCATCTGCGCCATGGCGAGCACCTCGAACCAGCCTATCTCGCGGTCAATCCGCAAGGGCTGGTGCCGGCGCTGGTGCTCGGCGACGGCACGCTGCTGACGCAATCGCTGGCGATCATCGAATTCCTCGACGAGACCAGCCCGGAACCACCGCTATTGCCAGGGGATGCGGCCGGTCGGGCACGGGTCAGAATGCTGGCGCAGATGATCGCCTGCGACATCCACCCGGTGAACAATCTGCGCGTGCTGACCTCGCTGCGCACGCTGTTCGGCGCCGGCGACGAGGACGTCGTCAACTGGTTCCGCCACTGGGTGAACGAGGGCTTTCAGCCGCTTGAAAAGATCCTGGCCTTGTCGGCGGAGACCGGAACATTCTGCCATGGCGACGCGCCGGGTCTGGCTGACATCTGCCTCGCCGCACAGATTGCCAGCAATGCCCGCTTTGGCGTCGATCTGACGCCCTACCCGACGATCGCGCGCATCAACGCCGCCTGCATGGCGCTGCCGGCCTTCCAGAAAGCGGCGCCCCAGAACCAGATCGACGCGGAATAAGGCGTCATCTGCGTAGCGTCGGCACCGGAACAGTATGGCTGGCGGAATCGATTTTCGCTTGACCGGATAGGGAATCGGCCATCGTTTCCCGCAGGCCGT
>NZ_RZRW01000704.1:0-2674 GCF_003998745.1 Mesorhizobium sp. M7A.F.Ca.US.014.04.1.1
CGTCAGGGTGCCGCCGGAGGGCTGGAGGCCTGCCGGATGGACGCCGCCGGCGGCACAGAATGCGATGGTGACGACGTCCAATGTCCATCTCGACGATGCGTTGAAGACGCCGCAGTTCTGGCTGCTGTGGGGCGTGCTGTGCCTTAATGTGACGGCAGGGATCGGCGTGCTCGGCCAGGCCTCGGCGATGAGCCAGGAGATGTTTCCGGGACGCATCACGCCTGCCGCTGCCGCCGGCTTCGTCGGCCTGCTGTCGATCTTCAACATGCTCGGCCGCTTCTTCTGGGCCTCGACCAGCGATTATATCGGCCGCAAGACAACTTATGCCATCTTCTTCGCGCTGGGTGTCGTCCTCTATGCGGCGGTGCCGTGGACCGGCCAGACCGGCAGCGTTTTCCTGTTCGTGCTGTTCTACGGGATCATCCTCAGCATGTATGGCGGCGGCTTCGCCACCATTCCCGCTTACCTGCGCGACGTCTTCGGCGTGCGTTACGTCGGCGCCATCCACGGCCGATTGCTGACCGCGTGGTCGGTGGCGGGCGTGCTTGGCCCGGTGCTGGTGAATTATATCCGGCAGTACCAGATCGACAGCGGCGTTGCGAAGGCCGACGCCTACACGGTCACCATGTACATCATGGCCGGCCTGCTGGTTGTCGGCCTCCTGCTCAACCTGATGATGCGGCCCGTCAATGCGCGCTTCCACATGAAGACCGAACCAGCGGTGGCTTAGAGTCAGTTCCATCCCGATAGAATCGGGATGGGCTCTATCTTATTGTTTGAGCATGATCTTTTCCGAAAACCGGAGTCCACTTTTCGGGATCAGCTCTGAGGAGACCGACCATGGCGCAAGACAACGAGAATTCGATCAAACTCACGCTGGCCTGGCTGCTGGTCGGCATCCCGTTGGTCTGGGGGTTCTGGATGACGCTGGTGAGTGCGACAGCCCTGTTCCAGTAGTCCTCATCTTCGTGCGCGGATCTGCCTGGTCTGTCAGGCGCTGATCTGCCTGACGTAATAGCGCACCGCTTTCTTGCCGCCATGGATAACGGCGTCGCCGGCCTCGACGAAGCCGAGCGCAGCGTGAAAGGCATCCGAGGCGGGGTTCGGCGGGGCGGTGTTGACTTCGCAGGTGACCAGCGTGTGGCCGGCGCGCTCAACATGGCCGAACAGGTCCTGATAGAGCCGGCGGGCGTGGCCGCGGCCGCGTGCGTGCGCCGCCACGACGACCCGGTCGACATAGACGAAGCGCTCATAGCGCTCGCGGAACCACAGGAAATTCGGGCTGTCGTAGCGGGCATCCTGGTCGAAGGTCATGATGAAGGCTTCGAGATCGCCGATGCGCCTGGTGTAAAATGCTTCGCCAAGCAGGAAGGACAGCCGCTCAGCCTCCAGCCACGACAGTTCGGCGGCATGCTCGTTGTTGAGCGCCAGGATCGCCGCTTCGTCTTGGGCCGATACACGGGCTATCGGGGCAGGGCTCGAGGTCATGCCTTGGCTGCCGCGATCGTTGCCGCCACCAGCGCTGTGTCGGTCAGCGTGTTGCGGTACTCGCGATCGAGATCGGAACCACCCATGCCGACATGGGGATTGCGGTAGTCCATGGCACTCGGCACATCCTTGAGGGCGGCAAAATGCATTTCGGACAGGCCGGTTCTGCTGCGCACTTCGGCAATGTTGTGCAAATCCAGTCCGCCGCAGCCGAGGATGACGATGCGGTCGCCGGCCTGCCGCACCAGATCCGCCAACAGCGGCAAGCCTTCGATGGCAGTGTCACGCTGGCCGCTGGTCAGCACGCGGCCGACCTTGCTGCGGATCAGCGATTCGAGCGCCTCGGCCGGCTCGCGCGTCATGTCGAAGGCGCGATGGCAGGTGACGTTCAAGGGGCCGGCGGCCTGCGTCAGTTCGCTCATGCGCGCCTCGTCCATGGTGCCATCGGCGTTCAGGCAGCCAAACACCACGCCGGGCACGCCGAGTTCGCGCAGTGCCGAGACATCTGCCAGCATCGAGGCATATTCCGTCGCACTGTAGAGAAAATCGCCGCCGCGCGGCCGCACCATGACGTGAAACGGCACGTTTGCCTGCTCGATGGCGGCGCGGATCGTGCCGAGGCTTGGCGTGATGCCGCCTTCGACGAGGCTGGCGCACAGTTCGATCCGGTCGGCGCCGGCGGCTTGCGCCGCGAGAAGGCCGTCAATGCCTTCGACACAGATTTCGATCAGCGGCAGGCGGAGAGCTTTGGTCAAGGGGCGATCCATTCCATGATTTCCCGGCCAGCCCTACCACCGCGCCGGTTGCTGCGAAAGCGCGAACAGACTTTCGCGCCGGGCACGGACTTCGCGGTTATTGGCGCAATTCCGTGTTCTTGGCGCCTTGCTCGACCTGATCGATCACCAGAAGCTTCACCTCGATATCACCGATATTGGTGGCCTGATGCCACTGGCCGATCATTTCGATGATGAAATCGCCGGCCTTGTAGGTGTTGCTGTCGCCGGTCTCGACATTGGTGACCTTCAGCGTGCCGGCCTGGACATAGGCATAGCGCGGGAAAGGGTGCCTGTGGACCGGCAAGGTCGCGCCCGGCGCGATGTCGTAGGTCGAGACCAGCACCTGCACGTTCTTCTGCGGCAGCGTGATCGGTTGGCGGGACGCGGTCGTCGTGCGCGCCGCAAGGGGG
>NZ_RZRW01000705.1:0-2665 GCF_003998745.1 Mesorhizobium sp. M7A.F.Ca.US.014.04.1.1
GGTGACATGGCTGCCCCTGCGCCTGACTGCCATCCTCGGCGGGCTGGTCATGTCGGCGGCGACCTGTCTGGTCTTTGTCCATCTGCCGCTGCCCTGGCAGGAGGATGCGCCGCTGGCCATGCCTTTTCTCTATGTCGCCGGCATGTGGATGGCGGTGCTGTCCTCGATCGCCTTCACCGCCATATATGCTTTTCGGGTGGCAGCCGAAGCCCGGCTTCTGGCCAATGCGCTCGCCGCAACAGAGCTGGTGCTGCAGCGCGAGCAACACCTTTCGGCGCTCGACGGGCTGGCCGCCGCGGCCGCGCACGAGCTCGGCACGCCGCTCGCCACCATCGCGCTTGTCGCCAAGGAGATGGAAAAGGCGCTCGGCAAGGATCCGAAATATGGGGAAGACGTGACGCTGTTGCGTTCGCAGAGCGAGCGTTGCCGCGAGATTCTCAAGCGGCTGACCAGCCTGTCCTCGGAGGGTGAGGCGCATCTTTCGCGGCTGCCATTGACATCGCTGGTCGAGGAGGTCACCGCGCCGCACCGGGACTTCGGCATCTCGATCAAGCTTCGGCCCGGCGAACGCATCGGCCCCGAGCCGGTCGGGCAGCGCAATCCGGGCGTCATCTACGGCCTCGGCAACCTGGTCGAGAACGCGGTCGATTTCGCCCGCAAAAGCGTCACCGTGCGCTGGAGCTGGGACGAGGCCACCGTCACCTTCTCGATCGTCGATGACGGCCCCGGTTTTCCGGCCGAGATCATCGACCGCATCGGCGAGCCCTATATGTCGACGCGCCAGGGCAATGAAACCGGCGGTGGTCTGGGCCTCGGCCTGTTCATCGCCAAGACCCTGCTCGAACGCTCTGGTGCCGTGCTCGATTTCCGCAATTCGGGTGGCCTGGGCGAGGGCGCCATGGTCCAGATATCGTGGCCGCGTGGTGTGTTCCTCAATCCGGAAATCACTTCGGCCAGCATGTTCGACACTGCCTGAGAGCCTTGAAGGACCTCTAAAAATTGGACAAGGAGGCTCAGGAACTATATTTGCGTAAAATTAAGGCAGCAGGAATTTTGAGACTATGACAGGCGACGAGAATATTGGCGCAATGGTTGAAGGCGAGGACACCTCGCTGCTTGTCGTCGATGACGACAAGCCGTTCCTCACGCGTCTGGCCCGCGCCATGGAAGCCAGGGGCTTCGTGGTCGAGACGGCCGAGAGCGTCGAGGAGGCGGTTGCCAAGGCGCGCGCCAATCCGCCCGCCTACGCCGTGGTCGACATGCGGCTCGGCGACGGCAACGGCCTCGACGTGGTCGCGGCCATCCGCGAAAAGCGCGAGGATTCCCGCACCATCATCCTGACCGGCTATGGCAACATCGCCACCGCGGTGACCGCGGTGAAGCTCGGTGCGGTCGATTATCTCTCCAAGCCCGCCGACGCCGATGATATCTTCGCCGCACTCACCCGCACCGCCGGCGAGCGCGCGGCGCCGCCGGAAAACCCGATGTCGGCCGACCGCGTCCGATGGGAGCATATCCAGCGCGTCTATGAGATGTGCGAGCGCAACGTCTCCGAGACAGCGCGCCGGCTCAACATGCACCGTCGCACCTTGCAGCGCATACTGGCAAAGCGCGCGCCGCGTTAAGGCCACCGTTTGCCATCTTGCCGATTGAAACCCGCCGAAACAGGCGGCATGACGGAGGCGACATGCAGGATCTGAAGCAGCGGCCGATTTCCGTCTTCCGCGAATTTCTCGATAGCGAAGCGGCCGGCGGCATCATCCTGATGGCGGCGGCGGCACTTGCGTTGATCGTCGCCAACTCGCCGCTCGCCGAAACCTATTTCTCCGTGCTCCACGCCTATCTCGGCCCGCTCAGCGTCTCGCACTGGGTCAATGACGGGCTGATGGCGGTGTTCTTCCTGCTCGTCGGGCTGGAGATCAAGCGCGAGATGCTGGACGGCCAGCTCTCCACCTGGCCTCGGCGCGTGCTGCCCGGCATCGCCGCCGCCGGCGGCATGCTGGTTCCGGCACTCGTCTATGTCGCCGTCAACCGCAACAATGCGGCCGCCCTGTCCGGCTGGGCGATCCCGACCGCCACCGACATAGCTTTTGCGCTCGGCGTGCTGTCGCTGCTCGGCAGCCGCGTGCCGGCTTCGCTGAAGGTGTTCCTCACAGCATTGGCCATCATCGACGACCTCGGTGCCGTCATCATCATCGCCATCTTCTACACCAGCGGCTTGTCGCTGGCTTATCTGGGTGCCGCCTTCGCAATCATTGCCGCGCTTGTCGTGCTCAACCGCATGCGGGTGATGACGCTTGTGCCCTATCTCGTTCTGGGCGTCGTCCTGTGGGTTCTGGTGCTGAAATCTGGCGTCCATGCAACGCTTGCCGGCGTGGCGCTGGCGCTGACCATCCCGCTTGAGCGCTCCGCCGGGATCGGTCACGATCTGGACCGTTCGCCGCTGCACCGGCTCGAGCACGGCCTGCACAAGATTGTGGCTTTCGTCGTCATCCCGATCTTCGGCTTTGCCAATGCCGGCGTTTCGCTCGCCGGCCTGAGCTTTGGCGCGCTGATCGAGCCGTTGACGCTGGGTGTCGCCGCCGGCCTGGTGGTCGGCAAGCTGGTCGGCGTGTTCGGCTCCTCGGCACTTGCCATCAGGCTCGGTCTTGCCGACCTACCCGCC
>NZ_RZRW01000706.1:0-2663 GCF_003998745.1 Mesorhizobium sp. M7A.F.Ca.US.014.04.1.1
GTCGAGGGTCGCCAGATGGTCCCGCAGTGCCACCACTCCCTGTTGCAGAGCCGCGCGCGCGGCTCTGCAACAGGGAGTGGTGGCACTGCGGGACCATCTGGCGACCCTCGACAATGGCGATCGGCTGCAGTTCGTCCGCAAATTCGTCGACCACGCCTCGCGCACGATGACGATGTTCCGGGACGGGGCCGCAGGGGTTACCGCCATCTGTCAGTCCCGCTGTCGATCGCCGGCCTTTCGTTCGACCTTCCAGCCGCCCTCGTCGGCGAAAGCCCGTCGCCCGATCTCATCCTTGTCGCTGACACGGCGTTCGACACCGAACAGAAGATCCTCCGCAAGGTGGAAGGGGTGGCGCGCGCGCTCGACGTCACCCGCTCCAAACGTCCCCTGACCACGATCCTTGTCGGGCCCAAACCCTCCGCCGCCACGCTTGATGCGATGACCAAGGTTTGCCGTGTGCTTCCCGTCGGTGTGACCGAACAGGGAGCGACAACTGCTCTGCTGGAGAACTGGCTGGCTGTCCTGCTGCCGCTCAAGCTGCCCGAACCGACCAGCGACACGGCGGAGTCGCTAGACTCGATCGTCAGCAGATCCGCCGATCTCGACCAAAATATCGTCGGCCTGATCGGGTTCCTCGACTGGGCGACTGGCCGCGTTTGGTGTGATTTGATCGCATTCGACACGCGCGGCGGCGTCAACAACCGTGATGTGATCGAAGTATTTGCGGCCATGGTGGATCATCCAGCCTTCGGCCTGCCTGAAGCTCTCTATATCGACAACGGCAATGAATACGGGTTCGCGACGTACCTCGACGACGCCATGACACTGATGGTGCCCGGGTTCCATGGGCCGGGTCGCTCGATGCGAGTTGTCAATGCCTTGCCCTACAACGACTCGGCAAAGCCCATTGAACGCTGGTTCGGCGACTTCGAGCCACGCTATCTGAGCACGCTACCGGGCTGGATTTCCGGCAACCGTATGAACAAGCGCCAGGAGGCGATCGGCCGGACGGTTGCGCCCTATGGCACCTTCGAAGATTTCGTTCCGGCGTTCTTCGGTCTCCTGAAGGCCTATCACAGTATGCCTACGGGAAAGCAGAGCGGCCTCAAGGGGCATTCGCCCAACACCACTTTTCAACAGCACGTGGTTGCGGGCTGGTCAGCAATCAGCATGAGCCAGGACGAGGTCCGCGCTGCAGTCGCGCGCCGGGTCGAGCGCACCATCATTCAAGGCGCGATCCAACTCCGTGGGCGTCGGTTGTCCTGCGAAGAGTTGTGGCAGTACACGCACGACAAGGTGCTGGTCTGCGACCCGGTCTATCATGCGCCGGCAGAGCTGCTTGTGCTGGACATGAAGGGTAAAAGGCTCGGGATCGCAACCCCCGATGTCCCACTTCATCCACTTGATCATCGTGGCGCCCAAAGCACGGCAGCACGAGCAAAGGCGCACCGCGATGCGATTGTGCAGATGGGCCGCTCGGTCCCGAAAATCGACGTTGCAGCTCGGCTGATGGCGCTTGGTCAGGATCAATCTGAAGTCATCCCCAACGAGCCGGCGGGCAAAGTATCATTCGACCCGTCTCAGCGGCCGGCGCGGATTCTGATGCCGAAGAAGCCGTTGATCCCTGAAGAGCGCCGACGCGAACAGGACGAGCGCATGGCCGCTCAGAAGGACTTGGTGAAGAGGATCGTCGGATGACGATATTCGTTGAAACCCGGGCTGCGCTCACCGTGCGGGCTGCCTTCGATACGGCGGTCAAGATGCGATATCCGGTGCTTGCGGTCGGCAAAGCCGGACTCGGAAAGACCGTAGCGCTCAACTGGATAGCCGCCCAAAGCGGAGCTGCCTATTGTGAGGTTGCGCAGCATACCAAGGCTATTAGGCCGATGTTCCTGATGCTGCATGACGCGTACGGCGTCCAAAGGGACAGCAAGCACACATATGATCTTGCCAAGGATTGCATGAACTTTTTGGGCGCCCGATGCGGCCCGACGCGTCCGTTGCTCGTGGACGAATATCAGAACTTCACGCCCCCTGTTTTGCGGGAGCTGCTGCATCTTCAGGAGCGCTGCGGCTTCGCTTTACTGCTCGCCGGCAACACCCATCGGTTGGCGGGCACGAGGCGTGATATCCACGCTATGGATCAGATCGAAAGCCGCATCGGCATGCGTTTCGAGATCGGGCAGCCGACGCGGGAGGACTGCATAAGGATCGGCGCCGAAAACAACGTTGAGGGAGCCGACGCCTACGAAGCGATTGTTATCTACGGTGAGAACACCTCGCTTCGCGCGCTTTGCCACCTCCTTCAGAACTGCGCTGCCGTTACCAATGGCGTTGGCAGCATTCGTCTTTCTCGGATCGAGACCACGCTTCGTGTCGTGTCGTGCGGCAGCCATGCGCTCAAGCTTTTGCACGAGCGCGGCGACGACCTCCGAAGATCGGCTTAATTCCGGACAGCGACAGATAATTCCGGACTGCACACCGGTGTGATGTCCGGAATTATTTGTCGTCGTGAGGGGCAAGAGTCCAGAATTATCTGTCGTCGGCCGGACTTCTAAGTGGATGATATCCCGCCGCTTTCGCCCAAAGAGGTTACTAATGCCCTTTGGACAACAGGTTACCAATGTGCCCCAACGACATCAATTCCCGACTGACCTTAAGCG
>NZ_RZRW01000707.1:0-2634 GCF_003998745.1 Mesorhizobium sp. M7A.F.Ca.US.014.04.1.1
GTCCATGATCGTCTTCACACCGGCACCGGGTTCGCCGACCATCTCCCCGATTGCATTCACGAATTCGACTTCGGAGGATGCGTTGGAACGGTTGCCGAGCTTGTCCTTCAGCCGCTGGAAGCGGAAGCCGTTGCCCGAGCCGTCACCGAGAACGCGCGGTACGAGGAAGCACGACAGCCCCTCCGGCGCCTGCGCCAGCACCAGGAAGGCATCCGACATCGGCGCCGACATGAACCATTTGTGCCCGGTCAGACGATAAAAACCGCTGCCGGCGCGTTCCGCCCTCGTCACATTGGCGCGCACATCGGTGCCGCCCTGTTTCTCGGTCATGCCCATGCCGAGCGTCAGCCCGGTTTTCTCGACCGGCGGCTTTTGGCTCTGGTCATATTTGCGCGTCGTCACGCGCGGCGCCCATTCACGAAACAGTTTCGGGCTGGCCATCAAGGCCGCCAGCGAAGCGTTGGTCATGGTGATGGGGCACAGATGCCCGGTCTCGAGCTCCGCCGTCAGATAAAACCGGGCGGCACGGACCTGATGGCGGCGGCCGATCTCGGTGTCGCCGTTTTCCCACACCGAGGAATGCAGCCCATTGGCCACGGAGCGGCGCATCAAGGCGTGATAGGCGGGATGGAACTCGACCACGTCGATGCGCCGTCCTTGGCGATCATGCGTCCTCAGCTTCGGCGTCTCGACATTGGCGAGGCGCGCCAGTTCCTGCGCCTCCTGCGTCAGCACGAAACGGCCGAGACCGTCGAGTTCCCGGCGCACCGGATCGGAAAAACGCTCCGCGAGCTGGATCAGCAACGGATCGCCCCGCCAGGCGTTGCCGCCCGTCAGCGGCGGCGGCTGGTTCGTCACGTCGTCGGTCACGCCCAATCCTTCTATCGTCAGAAAGCCACGAATCCGAGGCTGTCGGCTAGATATAGCCAAGCCATGCAGCGCGCGCGATGAAAATACCGGCCGATACAATCGGCCATCTACACGAAAAAAATGAGGAGAACGGTTCCAATGCAAAGCTGGCGCTTGCAGCCGCAAAGTCTCCACCCTATAGCAGCCCCTTGAGATGACCGACGCTTCGTCCCCCTATCCTCAACGCCATCTTCTGGGCATCCGCGACCTTTCCCCTGCCGACATCGAGCTGTTGCTCGACAGGGCGGACCGGGCGGTCGCGATCTCGCGGCAGTCCGAGAAGAAAACCTCGACGCTGCGCGGCCGCACACAGATCAACCTGTTCTATGAAGCCTCGACGCGCACGCAGTCGTCGTTCGAACTGGCCGGAAAGCGGCTTGGCGCCGATGTCATGAACATGTCGGTGGCAAGCTCTTCGGTGAAGAAGGGCGAAACGCTCATCGACACGGCGATGACGCTGAATGCCATGCGGCCCGACATATTGATCATCCGCCACCAGTCGGCCGGTGCGGCCGCGCTTCTCGCGCAGAAGGTCGGCTGCTCCGTCGTCAATGCCGGCGACGGCGCGCATGAGCACCCGACACAGGCGCTGCTCGACGCGCTGACCATCCGCCGCGCCAAAGGCCCGCTGTCGAAGCTGATCGTGGCGATCTGCGGCGACATCCTGCATTCGCGCGTGGCGCGCTCCAACATCATGCTGCTCAACGCGCTCGGCGCGCAGGTGCGCGTCGTTGCGCCGTCGACGCTGCTGCCCACTGGCATCGAGAAGATGGGCGTCATCGTCACCCGTTCGATGGCCGAAGGCCTCAAGGACGCCGATGTGGTGATGATGCTGCGCCTGCAGCGCGAGCGCATGGAAGGCGCCTTCGTGCCTTCGGTGCGCGAGTATTTCCGCTATTTCGGCCTCGATGCGGAAAAACTGAAGGCGGCCAAAGACGACGCGTTGGTGATGCACCCCGGACCGATGAACCGTGGCGTCGAGATCGCTTCGGAAATCGCCGACGGCCCGCAAAGCGTCATCCAGGAACAGGTCGAAATGGGCGTTGCTGTGCGCATGGCGGTCATGGAAGCGCTGCTCGATCCCCGTCGCAATCAAGAGGGCCGCGGCGCATGAGCATAACGGTCTTTGAGCGCGCCCGCATCGTCGACCCCTCGCGCGGCATGGACGAGATCGGCGCCGTCATCGTCGATGGCCGCAAGATCGTTGCCGCCGGCAAGCCAGCGCTCAACCAGGGCGCGCCCGAGGGCGCCACCATTATCGACTGCGCCGGCAAGGCGATCATTCCAGGCCTTATCGACGGCCGCGTCTTCATCGGCGAACCGGGCGGCGAGCATCGCGAAACCATTGCGTCGGCGAGTGTCGCGGCGGCGGCTGGCGGCGTCACCTCCATCGTCATGATGCCCGATACCGACCCGGTGATCGACAATGTGGCGCTTGTCGAGTTCGTGCTGCGCACCGCCAAAGACACGGCTATCGTCAACGTCTTTCCGGCTGCGGCGATCACCAAGGGCCTCGACGGGCGCGAGATGACCGAGTTCGGCCTGCTGCGCGAAGCCGGCGCGGTCGCCTTCACCGATGGCCGCCACACCATATCGAGTGCGCTGGTGATGCGCCGCGCGCTGACCTATGCGCGCGACTTCGGCGCCACCATCGTGCATGAGACGCAGGATGCGGACCTCGGTTCATCCGGCGTGATGAATGAAGGCCTCTACGCCAGCTGGCTC
>NZ_RZRW01000708.1:0-2628 GCF_003998745.1 Mesorhizobium sp. M7A.F.Ca.US.014.04.1.1
GCAAAAAGAAGACCGCCACGATCCGGCTTGCCGGATTCGGGGCAAGGGTGAAAGGGTGGGGTAAGAGCCCACCGCGCGACTGGCAACAGGAGCGGCACGGTAAACCCCACCGGGAGCAAGACCGAATAGGGACGGTGCGAGGGGAAACCCTCGAGGGCTGTTTCCGGCTCACCGTCCGGGTAGGTTGCGTGAGGCGCATGGCAACATGCGCCCAAGATGAATGGCCGCCACGTTCTCGCCTCGCAAGGGACGAGGGCCATACAGAACCCGGCTTACAGGCCAGCTGGCAATTTCTCTCCCCCGATATCAAGAGAAATCTCTTGAAATCAGCAGGTTGCGCCCTCGGGCGCGCCTGTTGATTCAAGCCTGTCCGGCCGTTCATCCGAGCCGGGAGCCGCTGATCCCGTCCAGCGACGTCTCGATCGCTTTCCAGAGCTCTTCCACCGGCTCGCAGCCGACCGAGAGGCGGACGAAACCGGCGGAGACCGCATCGCCTCGCTTCAGGCGCCGCTCGGCGGAGGTGTGGACGCCGCCGAAGGATGTCGCGGCCTGCATCAGGGCACAATTGTTGATGAAGTCCTCGGCTTTGTCTTCCGAGGCGAGTTCGAAAGAGATGAGAAAGCCGAAGCGCTCCATCTGGGCGCGGGCTAGGTTGTGCGACGGGTCGCCTTCAAGCCCGGGATAACGCAGGCCGCTGATTGCCTTGTGGCCCTGCAGTCGCCGCGCGATGACTTCCGCCGAGGAACACATGCGATCGAAGCGCACATCCAGTGTCTCCAGGCCGCGGTGCACCAGCCAGGCTTCGAACGGACCGGGAATGCTGCCGGAAACTTCGCGCCAGCCGGTCACGGCGGCGATGATATCGGCATTGCGACTGGCGACATGGCCGAACAGCACGTCGGAATGGCCATTGGGTGCCTTGGTGTCGGCGGCAACGACGATGTCGGCGCCGTGGTCGAGCGGTCGTTGGCCGAGAGGGGTCATGGTCGTGTTGTCGACCACAAGGATCGCGCCGGCTTTGTGGACAGCATCGGCAACGGCGGCGATATCGCAGATATCCAGCCCCGGATTGGCAGGGGTTTCGACAAATGCCAGCCGATAGCCATCGAAGCCGCCATCGAGGAAGGTCGAAGTCGGCCTGGCATCATAGGTGATGCCGAGCGGCTTGAGGAAGCGCTCGGCCAGCGCTCGTGTCGTGTGATAGCCGTCCGATGGCAGCAGGATACGGTCGCCGGCCTTGAGCACGGCAAAAAACGCCGCCGAGATTGCCGCCATTCCGGAAGGGAATGCGACGCAGGGCGCGTCCTCCAGATGGGCCAGCATATGCTCGACCGCGTCCCAGGTCGGGTTGCTGAATCGCCCGTACTGGTTGAAGCCGGTGGCGTCGCCGGGCGCATGAAAGATGGCGGCCATGGTCAGCGGCAGGGGAATGGAATCGCCCATGGCAAGCCCGCTGCGACGCAGGTGAGGAAGCGCTGCAGCGCGTGACTTTGCTGTTTCAGACATCGAATTTCAGACCCTGTTGGTGACCGGCTGGATGTGGCGAGACGCTATGCCCGGCAGCGGCTCGCGGCAAGGCGCGTCCGGTTGGGCCAGGCGGCTCTAAACGCTTCGTTAGGCTTAATAGACCATAAAGACGAGACGTGTCGTCACGGCTGCTCTCTTTGGTCGGGGCGCGCGTGTTTGTGAAGCCTATTCCCGTTGACGCCCATAGTGCCCCATGATATCCCATCCAGACATCAAAGCCTTCGTTCCGTGTCAGGGTAAAGCGTACGCCAATCGGGCAGCCGCGGCGGCTGCGCGTTTGCTGGTTTTTGCCTGTGCGGACGAGGCTGATACGGGGCAGGGAACGCGCTGCGGCGGCGCGTGCGACAAGATGCAGAGGGGTGCGGCGGCGCAAGCGGCTGTAGCGTTTAATGGACCGGTTTCTGTCAAACACGGTGAGCAGGATCGATGCGAAGGGGCGGGTGTCCGTTCCCGGGCATTTCCGTGCCGTCGTGCAGAAGCGCGGCTATTCGGAACTCTATGCGCTGCGCTGCCTGGACCTGCCGGCGATGGATGTCGGCGGGCTCGACCTGCTCGACCGCTACGAGCAGCGCATAGCGCTCGAGGATCCCTTCCTGCAGACGGCGGACGATATGTCGTTCTTCTGCCATGGCGACGGAACCTTCTTGAAACTCGACCAGGACGGCCGCATCACGATGAGCGATTTCCTTCGCGAACACACCGGCATCTCGGCGGAAGTGGCCTTTGTCGGGCGCGGCAATTTCTTTCAGATCTGGGAGCCGGGACGGCTTGCCGCCTATGGGGCGCAGGCGCGGGCACGGCTTTTGCAGCTTCGGCAGGGGACGAAGCCTGGGGAGCGACCGGAATGACGGCAGGCCACGGCGATGACCTTCCTCGCGCCGTAGATGGGCACGCCGTTGGCGGATCGGCCCGCCACATTCCGGTCCTCCTTGCCGAAGTGCTCGAAGCACTGGCGCCGGCGCAGGGCGACCTCATCATTGATGGCACGTTCGGCGCCGGCGGCTACACCAGGGCCATTCTGGCGACAGGCGCCTCCGTGGTGGCGATCGACCGCGATCCGGATGCCATTGCGGCCGGGCGCGATCTTGAAGTGCAGTCGGG
>NZ_RZRW01000709.1:0-2625 GCF_003998745.1 Mesorhizobium sp. M7A.F.Ca.US.014.04.1.1
GCGACAATCAGGGCGCGCGGCCATCTCGCCGAGCATTTTGTCGCCGACGTCTCCGACGAGGCACAGGTCGAAGCCGCCGTGAAGGGTGCTATCGAAAAACTCGGGCCCATCACCGTGCTGTTCAACCACGCCGGCACCATCGTGATAAAGCCCTTCCTGGAGACCACGGTGCAGGAATGGGATTGGCTGCATGCCGTCAATGTGCGCTCGATGTTCCTGATGACGCGCGCCGTTTTGCCCGGCATGATTGCGGCGGGCGGCGGCTCGATCGTCTGCACCTCGTCGATCTCGGCGGTGGCGGCTACTCCCAACGAAGTGCTCTACGACACCACCAAGGGCGCTTGCCACATGTTCGCCCGCGCCATCGCCGTCGAGTTCCGCGACCGCAACATCCGCTGCAACGCCGTCTGCCCGGGCTTCATCCGCACGCCGCACGGCCTGCGCGAGGTTGCCGACCTCGGCAGGCTCGGCGTCGATGTCTCGGACGCAGCGCTGGCCGCGCAGCAGGGCCGCATCGGCGAGCCGGAAGAGGTGGCGAGGGCGGCGCTTTACCTGGCCAGCGACGAGTCGAGCTTCGTCAACGGCACGCATCTGTTCGTCGACAACGGTTTTACCGCGATGTGAGGCGACGCCTGGCGCCCTTCCTCTCCCCCGTCGATCGGGTGAGAGGTGTCGAGCGCAGCTCGACGGAGTGGGGGTCGACGGAGTGGGGGCGACCCTTGGGCGCGGTGCAGGAAGATTCTTGCGCCTAGTGGCCTTCCAATGTCCGTCGCGACGGTTGCCGGGTGGTTCCCCCACTCCGTCGCGGCTTCGCAGCGCCACCTCTCCCCCCTCCGGAGGGAGAGGAAATGGCACCAAGCCCTGCTTGCTAACGCTCCTCCCTGCGAAATGGCTTGAGCAGCGCCGACGGCGCCACCGCGTTGCGCGACATCACAGCCATGGCGACGATGGTGAAGATGAACGGCAGCATCAGGAACGCCTCGTAGGGGATGTGTCCGAGCCCGCTCGCCTGCATGCGCAGCTGCAAGGCATCGACGAAGGCGAACAGAAGTGCCGCACCCGCCGAGCGCCATGGATCCCAGCGGCCGAAGACGACCAGCGCGATCGCCACCCAGCCGCGCCCGGAGACGACGCCGAAGGTGAAGGCGTTGAACTGCGCCATCGACAGGAAGGCGCCGGCCAGCCCCATCAGCGCGCCGCCGAGGACAACCGCCTGGAAGCGTGTGGCGATGACGCTGACACCGGCCGAATCCGCGGCACGCGGATTTTCACCGACCATGCGCACCGACAGGCCCCATGGCGTGCGGTAGAGTATGAAAGCGGCCAACGGAATGGCCAGGATCGCCATGTAGACCAGCGCGAACTGGTTGAACACCGCCGGCCCGAGCACCGGAATGTCGGAGAGGAGGGGGATCGGCAGCGTCTGAAAACCATTGATGTTGGGCGGCACAGACTGCTGGCCGAAGATCAGCCGGTAGAGGAAATAGGCAAGGCCCGACGAGAACAGCGTCACGCCGATGCCGCAGACATGCTGGCTGAGGCCGAGCACCACCGTGAACAACGCATGCAGCGCACCCATCAGCATGCCGGTCAGCACCGCCGCCAGCACGCCGAGCCACAGGCTGCCGCTGAGGCTGGCAGCGGTGAAGCCTGTCATCGCCGACAAAAGCATGATGCCTTCGATGCCGAGATTGAGCACGCCGGCCCGTTCCGAGAACATTTCGCCCAGCGTTGCAAAAGCCAGCGGCGTGGCGATACGAATGATCGCGGCCAGAAAACCGACCTGGAAGATCTGTTCGAACACCGCGCTCATCGGGCAACCCCGACGCGGCGGATGCGATAGGCGGTGAACAGCAGCGCCACCAGCATGGCGAGCAGTGCAGTGCCCTGGATGACATCGCTGAGGAAGGCCGGCACGCCGGTCGCCCGCGACATCGCCTCGGCGCCGGTCATCACGGCGGCAAGGAAGATCGCCGCCGGCACGACGCCAAGCGGGTTGAGCCGCGCCAGCATGGCAACGACGATGCCGGAATAGCCGTAGCCCGGCGAGATGTCGCTCATCACCTGGAAATGCACGCCGCCGACCTCGCCGACGCCGGCCAGTCCGGCCAGCGCGCCGGACAGCAGCGCTGTCGAGATCAGCACGCGCTCGACATGGATGCCGCCATATCTGGCCGCTTCCGGGTTTTCGCCGGTGACCCTTATCCTGAAGCCGAGCGTGGTGCGCACGATCAGGAACCAGATCAGCGGTGCCGCCAGCAGCGCCACGATAACGCCGAGATGCAGCCTTGTACCTTCGATCAGCACAGGGAAATTGGCCGAATCCTCTATCGGCGGCGAGATCGGATAGCCGCTGAAGGAGTCCTTCCACGGTCCTTCGATCAGCGCCATCAGCGCGTAGTAGATGACCGAGTTGAGCAGCAGCGAACTGACGACATCGTCGACCTTGAATTTTACCCTGAGGGTCGCCGGCACCAGCGCGACCGCGGCCCCGGCCGCAGCGCCTGCGACCGCCATCAACACCATGGCGAGCGGTCCCGGCATCGGGATGGCGCCGACAAAGCAGCTGGCCACCGCGCCGGCCAGCAATTGACCCTCGTCGCCGATGTTCCAGAATTTTGCCCG